>OMUM01000044.1 GCA_900314225.1 uncultured bacterium
TACATGTTACTGAATATCTTATACTGACATTACTTTTATATAATGCTTTTTGTAAGAGTGGTATGAAAAATAAAAAGACTTTATTTCTATGTTTATTAATATGCTTCTTATATGCTTGTGCTGATGAATTTCATCAATTATTTAGAGAAAGAACTAGTAGTTTTATAGATGTGTTAATAGATACATCAGGGGGATTAATTGCTGTTTTAATAATAAAATTAAAAAATAGGGGAATCGGTGAGTAGAATGTTAAAAAAATTAAATGCTATTTTAAATGTAATAGCTATCATATTTCTTTTAGTAGTATCTATTTCTATTACTAAGTTAAATATTTTACCGGGTAAATATTATTATCCATTAATTGTGTTAGTACTAATTATGATGGTATTATTTATACTTAGTATATTTAAAAATAATAAGAAGGGTCTACTAATTACAAGTATCATTACTTCAATAGTTATTAGTATAATATCTTCTTTAGGACTTATTTATTTAAATAGTACTAATAATCTATTAGATAATATAAGTTTCAAAAAGGAAAAAAGTATCTACTATGTAGTAGTTAAAAAGAATAGTGATTATAAAGAACTATCTGACTTAGATAATAAAAAAATTGCTATTATGGAAAATGGTTCTACTAACTATCAAAAGGCTTTGAAAGAAGTTAATAAAAAGATCGATGTTAATACTGTTAAATATAAAAATGTTAATGTTCTAGCTAATGATTTAATTACAGAAAAAGTAGATAGTATTTTATTAAATTCAAATAGTAAAAGAATACTAGATGATATATTAAAAGATTTTAAGAATAATACTAGAATAATAGAAAAAATATCTATTGATGTTAAACAAAAGAAAGAAAATGTAATAGTTAGTAATACTGAACCATTCAATATTTTAATAAGTGGCATAGATACTGATGGTGATATTAACTCAGTATCAAGAAGTGATGTTAACATTGTAATGACTGTTAATCCTAAGAATCATGAAGTACTTTTAACTAATATTCAAAGAGATATGCAAGTGCAACTTCATGGAACAACAGGAATTAAAGATAAATTAACTCATGCAGGTATTTATGGTATTGATATGTCTAGACAAACAATTGAAGACTTTTTAGATACTAAAATATCATATTACATTAGAGTTAATTTTGATAGTTTAGTAAAAGTAGTTGATACTATTGGTGGGGTTGATATAGATAATGATGTTGCTTTTAAAGGATATACTAGAAACTTTGAAGTTGGTAAATTACATTTAAATGGTAAAGAAGCTTTAGAATATGCTAGGGAAAGAAAGAAAATGCCATCAGGTGATTATACTAGAGGATTACATCAAGAAAAAATAATAGAAGCAATTATTAATAAAGTAACTACTAGTAAAAAAATATTAAATAGTTATTCTAAGTTTACTAGTGTTTTAGATGAATTTATTCAAACTAATATTCCTTCTTCAACTATTAAATCATATGTAAGAGAACAAATTGATACTATGCCTAGTTGGACAGTTATTAGTAGAGCGGTAGATTCAAGTGGTTCTGCTTTAGTAGAAACATACTCTATGCCAGGAATGAATTTATATGTAGCATTTCCAGATGAAAATAGTGTTAAGACTGCTTCTACTATTATTAATGGAATGTTAGAAAATAAAAAGTATGATACTATAAATAAGTAAAATTAAGCTATTATGATTGATACTTCATAAGGCTTTTTTTTCTATTTAAAAACTAATTTACTTGCATATTTGATAAATAGTATTATAATATAAGCAGGTGAGAGAAAGTGCGTGATATGAACCCCGTTTCTTGGACATGGAAACGAGGTTCATATCATACCTAAAATGGTAAAAGGTTATTTTTCTTTGAAAATACTCTCGTATTTTCTTTGTATCTCTGATAAAAATCTTTCAATAGAATCTGCTTTATCTAATAATTTTTTATCAATATCTTTCTGTTCTTTTAAATAATTATGTATATCTTTAAAATATTCTTCTGTATCCATTGCTATATGTCTTTTTAATTCAATAGTATTTTGAGCATTTCTAATTTCTTCTTTAAATTCTTTTATTTTCTTATCATACATTTCATAGCTAACAATTATTTCATCTTCACCATATTTTATTGTTTCTTTTGAATATCCTACAAGTTTTGCTGATTTACTGAATGGAATACCTAAATATTGTTCTAATCCTTTTAATACAATAATTGATGGTTTAACTCTATAGCCACTTTCTATATTATTTATTTCAGTATGACTTAAATTAAGTAGGTTAGCTAGTTTCCTTGCAGATAATCCTTTTTCTTTACGTGTATTTCTTACTAATTCTGCAAGTGTTTCATCAGATTTTTTCCTATTTAACATTCCTAATCATCTCCTCTGACAACTTGATTATATAACAAAAAATAGAAATATGCAAGAAAAAAATGGAAACAAGGTTGACAATATGATGTTTATGATGTATTATTGAATTATGGAAACTTAATTTCCAAAAAAGAAAGGAGGACAAGATATGAATGAAGAACTTAAAACATCTAGATATTTCAAATCACAAGATATGGGAAGATAAGAATATCAAACCTAAAGCAAAAGAGATATTCGCATATCTATATGCAGAGGGATTTGAAAGAACTATCTCACATCTAAATGTAGGTGATATTCAACAAACAGTCCGAATAAAAAACAAAGGACTAAGAAAAATCTTAGAACAATTACAAAATAATAATTATCTAAGATTCAGAGAGTATCATACAGGAATGTATGAATACCACATTTGCTAAAGAAGACGCATAGATAGTCGTTAGCAAATAAGGTTCAGTAAGATTGGAGGCTTATGTTAGAACCTATCTTATAGAAATATAAGATAAATAAGTTTGAAGTAAAACATATTTCAAAGAACGAAATAAAGAGAATAAAAGGAATTGAAATATGTATTATATGTTTTACTTCAAGCAACCATCAAAGGTGTGTTTATTTCACATTGTGTATTATGGCTTGTAAGATGTCTTTACAAGTTTTTTTGTTGCTAAAAATTAATGAAAGGAGAATGATAGTATGAATTTAACAAATTTAAAATATGTACAAGTTCCAATGGCAGTTTTAGCTGATGAAAAGATATCTTCTACTGCTAAATTATTAATGGGCTTAATAACAACTTTATCAATGAAAGATGGATATTGTTATGCAAGTAATAGATATTTAAGTAATTTATTAAAAGTATCTAAACGAACTATATCTAGTTCAATAACAACTTTGAGAAGAAATAATTATCTTAAAATTGATAATGAAGATAGTGCAAGAAAAATCTATTTAGCAAGTATCTTCTAGAGTAAATAGCAAGATACTTCCTATATGTGTAGCGAATAACTTCTAACAGAATAAATAATATTAATAAATAATTATGAAAAATAAAA
>OMUM01000045.1 GCA_900314225.1 uncultured bacterium
ATCGTTTCTTAATATTTCATATTCAATATCATTTATAAGAATTTTTTTCATATAACTTACCTCACAATAATATTATATCATATATCAACTATTTTTATAATAATTTGGTACATCACCCCTAATAATATCAATAGATAATGGCTGTTCAATTGTAATAACCTGTTCATTTGATGTAAAAGGAAATGATATTCGCATCTTAACATTAACAATTAAAATCAAATTAACCAACATATTATTAATACCATATTCCCTTATTTCTGTTTTTATTTTAGATTTTACATTTCCAATAAACTTTAATTTAATTGGAATACTAGGACCAAGACTACTAAATAATGTTGATTTTCTAATAGAAGAAAACATCACATTATAAATAACTCCGTCATGAATATCTTTATATTTCATCTTACTATTAAAAAAATCACCATTCATATCAAAATTATAAACTTTTTTCTCTATTTTCTTAGTAATTAAATCAACATATTCATTAATAACCTTAGTATCATATGAAATATTATTAGTATTTTCATCAATAATTAAATATTTACCCGTAAAATTATTTCTTAAAATTATATTATTAACAACTCTATTAGTAATATTAAATACTTCAACATCAATATATTCCTTTAATACCTTTTCAAGTCTCTTATCAATATAAAATAAAAGTATCAATGAAATACTTATCGAAATAATTAAAGATATTAATAATTTATCTAAATAAGTTAATCTTTTTTTACTAATATTACATCTTCTCCAATTTTAGTAATTTCATGCCAAAATATTCTAGTATCAGTTTCTCTATTTAATGAAAATATATTTTTATTAGCATCTATTATTAAATCTTCTATTTTACCATTTTCGTTTATATCACAATCTATAATATTACCAATATTTTTACCATTCACTATACTAATTATTTTTTTTGATTGTAAATCAGACATTCGCATAATATCACCTAATTAATAATATGAAAAAAAAGTTATTTTAAAACTTTCTTTAATTCTTTTATAGCTTTTTTCTCAAGTCTTGAAACTTGGGCTTGACTTATATCTAATTCTTCTGCAACTTCCATTTGCGTTTTTCCCATGACATACCTTTGATCTAAAATAAATTTTTCTCGACTATTTAAATCATTAATAGCATTATCTAAACTGAATTTATTAGAAATATCTACTAATGACTTTTTATCTTCAATTTGATCGTATAAATATATTGTATCATTACCATCATTATAAACTGCTTCATACATACTAATGGGTTCTCTCATAGCATTCATAGCATTGCTAATATCAAATTCACTTGCATTTAATTGTTCAGCTATATAAGAAACACTTGGTTCATATCCATTACTAGCATAAAAATCTTCAATTACTTTTAAACTTTTATAATACAAATCTTTAATAGATCTACTAATTCTAATACTAGAATTATCTCGCAGATACCTTTTTATTTCACCTAATATCATTGGTACTGCATAAGTAGAAAATTGAACATCATAACTTAAATCAAAATTATCTATTGCCTTTATTAATCCAATACAACCTATCTGAAATAAATCATCTAAATTATCTGACTTATTATAAAATCTCTTCAATATAGAAAGAACTAATCTCAAATTAACTTCAATTAATAAATCCCTAGCGAATTCATCATCTTCCTGCATTTTAACAAATAACTCTCTTACTTCTTTATTACTAAGCACTATTAAATCACTTGTATTTATTCCACTAATATCAACCTTATATTTTCCCATAATCTCTCCTCAAAGAAATTATGTAATAAATAAATACATTTTATTCATTCAAAATAAAAAAAGGCACAAGCCTTCTAACTTTCTAAATAATTCTTGCCTTTATGTCCTCTATCATCTTTAGCTGGTTCATCTAATAATAAATCATTATAATTTTGTTGTC
This sequence comes from uncultured bacterium, assembly GCA_900314225.1. Taxonomy (GTDB): domain Bacteria; phylum Bacillota_I; class Bacilli_A; order RF39; family UBA660; genus UBA3789. Next base: position 1,911 of record OMUM01000045.1, read on the forward strand.
TTAATGCTTCATATATAACTATTGCTACACTATTTGATACATTAAGAGCTCTTACATTATCAGTCATAGGAATTCTCATACAATGATCTAAGTCACCTTGCAATATTTCTTTTGGAATACCAGTTGACTCCTTACCAAAGATAAAATATAAATTATTATTTTCTTTATTACTATAATCAAAACTTGTATGTGGTTTATGACCATATCTAGTAAAATAATAATAAATACCAGGATTTTTACTTTTAAAATCAGCAAAATTATCATAAACATAATACTCTAATTTATCAATATAATTAACACCACTTCTTTTAAGATGAGCATCATCTAATTTAAAACCTAATGGTTTAATTAAATGTAACCTTGTATTAGTCGCAACACAAGTTCTCATAATATTACCAGTATTTTGTGGTATTTCTGGTTCATACAATACAATATTATTCATAAAACCTCCAATATAAAAGGAGATCATTCAACTCCCTCTACCTCATTCAACTCTAAAAAATTTTTAACTTTATCTAAATCAATATTACTATTTTTATTGCCCTGCAAAATAGCATCAACATTACCATCTTTAAATACAACAAATGCCGGATAATTACCATTTAATTTAGTTTTAAATTTATATTTATTATTAAAATCATCAATAAACTTATCATGATCAACATTGCTTAAATTCAAATATATAATTTCATTATTCAATTCTTTTTTAACAACATATTTAGAAAAACTCTTCTCAAAACTTCTACATTTATCATCATTTGGAACGCACATATAAATAACTGTTGTTGGATTTTCTAATACATAATGCTCTAAATCATCATATACTATTTCTTGTAATGTACCTCTGATTACTGGAGTTTGTTTTTTATAATCCTCATACACTCTATACCAACTACATAAGTAAATTGTCAAACAAATAACTACAATAAAAACAATTAACAAAACAATATAATTTTTAACTAAACTTTTTTCTTCTTTCTTAACGGATGCCATTATTTATCACTCCCTATAATTATTTTATCACAGAAACTTACTTTTTTATATATCAATTTTATTTATTGATAACTTTTTACAATCTCTCTTACTTCATCAAAATTTTCATCATAAAAGTCTAATCTTACACAACAATTATTAATTTTAGTAATATTTATTCTTTGATAATTAAGTATATGAGTTTTTCCATAATAATAGTATATAGGAAATTTTCTTAATTTTTTATCTCTAAGCATATATCTACATTTATCATCACTTAGCTTTAGAATATTACCTTTTATAACCATATTTTCCACTCTGCCATAACTAAGTACTTCAAAATTTAAATAACCATTAAATTTATTTTTAAATAACTTAATAAACTCTTCAATTTCTTCTCTATTTAATTCAACAGAAATAGGTATATTTAATAAACTAAATTTATTTAAATAATAAGCTGTATAAATATTAAATACATTTAAACTATAGTTACCATATGAATTAGTATTATCAAATTTAAAATATTCAGACACTAAATTCTTATCTTCTAATAAATTACTAATCTTTAATTCACATCTTGGAACAACAAAAATAATATTTTTATTATCTCTATATTTATCATATAATTTTAAATTATTTACATAAATATTATCTACTTTCAAATCTAAACATGCCTTCAATTGTTCTTCATTATTAACCAAACAAGAAATTCTTGAATTATTAGTAAAATCTTTAAAATTATTTAATATAAATACCGGCTTTTTCTCAATAAATTTAATATTTACTTCTTTTCTAGCCTCTACCAACTTATTAACTAAACTTCTTCTAATAACATTTATTTGCTTAATTTGAATAAATACATCATTATCTATTTCTATATTAAACTTATTACAACTAAAAGGAGTATCTCCAAGTTTATTTAAATGATTAATAATTGTATTTTTATCTGTCGGAGAATTTTTTGCTTGTTCAACTACATTACCATTTTCAGTTATTTTATGTACTCCATCAGATATAGTTATTACTAAATTATTATTTATCTTAGCTTCTACATCAAATTCTACTTCTATTTTTCGAGGCTTTAATAAAGAATATTCTTTTTCTAAAGAAATATCTTGTGTTTTAGAAACAATATCATCTTCTCTAATATTTAATTTATTATCAACATAACAAATATTTTCTGCTTCATTACATAAAAGCCCATCTTTATCATATAAATAATTAACAACCATTCCTTGTTTTGAATTTACAAATCTAATAGCATCACCTTGTCTGAGAAATCTTCCTTTATTTAAAACAATTTTTATTTTATTTTTAGATATAGAACTTTTACCTATTTGTAATCCTAAATGATTTGGTGAATTAATATTCATTAAATCTTTATCATTTTCATTAAATATTCGACCTTTAGTAAATTCTCTATTAAATATTGTTTTTAATTTATCAAACTCATCTTCTAAATTAATATCTTTTCCATCAATTAATCTTCTATAAAAATTAGTAATAAAGCCAACATATAAAGGTCCTTTCATCCTACCTTCTATTTTTAAACTATAAATACTACTATTTAATAATCTATCAATATACCTAGCTGTATTTAATTCTTTTGTACTAAGTAAATATTTATCATTAATAATTGTCTTATTTCCATCTAAAAGATCATATTTTAACCTACAACTTCCAGCACATTCTCCACGATTGCCACTTCTTCCACCAAGCATACTACTCATTAAGCAACAACCAGAATACGAAACACATAAAGCCCCATGAATAAAGACTTCCTTTTCAATTGGTATATCAATACTTTCTATTTCTTCTAAACTAAGTTCTCTAGAAAAAACTACTCTTTTAATACCTAAATCATAAAATAGTTTAACTGTTTCATAGGAAGAATTATTAGCTTGAGTTGAAGCATGTATCTCCAAATTAGGAAACATCTCTCTAACTAAACATATCATTCCAAAATCTTGCATAAGTATAGCATCTACTCCATTTTTATAAAGAAAACGCACTTGATCTAGAAATGCATTTACCTCTGCATTTTTAACTAAAGTATTCATAGTTACATATACTTTTACTCCATACAAATGGCAAAATTTAATAGCATCAATTACATCTTCATTAGAAAAGTTATTAGCATATTTTCTAGCTCCAAATTTTTTTAAAGCTAAATATACAGCGTCAGCTCCATTAAAAACAGCTGCTATCAAACATTCCTTATTTCCAGCCGGAACCAATAATTCTTTCTTCATATTAACCTACTTTCCAAGATGATTTATCTCTTTATCTAGAGCATTTTTCATTTTATTTAAAACATCTACTCCATTTATATCACAATCATCCTCATATTCATTCTTTAACTGTCTAAAATAAGCATTAGTACACAAAACTTGTGCAACTAACATTAACCAATTACCCAAAGCATTTTGCTCACTAGCATTTAAATCATCCAACAATAAATACCCAACTGCAACAGCACTAAATGTTGAAATTTTAGGAGATATTCTTTTAGAAAACATCAACATCACCTATAAAATTATATTATTTTTTTACTAAAACATTCTCACAACTATTACTAAAATCACAATAACTAGAAACATTAAAATTATTATTAATTAAATTACTATCTTCTATATATTTACTTATCTTCATTAATCTATTTAATCTTCTTTTATTAAATATATTTTGATTCAAAGCCGGATTCTTTATATATTTATCACTATAATTTAGGATTTTATCTCTATATAATTTATAAACCATTTCGAAAGTTCCAGATCAAATAGTTTTTAAATTCTTAACATAATTTTTTTCTAAATTTATTTAATCATTCGCTTTTCAAAGCATCTTATATTATAACACTTTTATAATAAGGAGCAAAAGAATAAAATGAATTAAAAATTTATTTTATTTTCCTTGGTCATTGCTTCCCAAGCCTCCTGCTTCAGCGATTAGTATCTTCCATTCTCCACAGGCTTATATTCCGATAGTCACTACCATACTTTATTTTCTTACTTATTTATTTTTTTACTTTTTAACTTTCTATATAATAATCTAACACTATAATTTTTATTTTAATCTCTTTTATTAATTAAATAGTTTTTTAATTTTCTATTTATTTCACTATAATAATTCATTTCAATGCTACTTTCTATGAACTACTTGTTTCTATTTGTAATTTATTTTTCTTTATTTTAAACATAATACTGCCTTACTTGTCTGTTCTATATATTTTTGAATTGTTTAATAAATTTAATACTTCTTTATTTGGATGGCCATAACGATTATTTTTACCAACACTTATTATTGAATATTTAGGATTCATTTTCTTAATAAATTCTTTATCACTACTTGTATTAGAACCATGATGTCCTACTTTAAGTACATCTATATCTGGTAAATTATATTTATCTAATATATCTTTTTCAGTAGTAATACTTGCATCCCCCATAAACATAAATTTATAGCCATCAATCTTTGTATATATAACATTAC
>OMUM01000181.1 GCA_900314225.1 uncultured bacterium
CACAAACATTTCCTTGACATATCAACAAATTTTTCGTATAATTAAACTTGCAAATTTCTTGAAACAGCAGATATAGAATAATTTAATGTGTTTTTCATCAATAAATTTAGTAACCATAGCTGTTTACGTGAAAGAATAAGAAAAACTCCCTAAGTTATGACTGTATTAAAGAAAATTTGTAAAAGAAAGGAGAGATTTTATGTCAAGATATACTGGTCCAAGTTACAAACAAGCACGTCGTGTTGGATTCTCAATTAGTGAAACAGGAAAAGAATTAGCTCGTCGTTCATACAGCCCAGGACAACATGGTAATGACCGTAAAGGTAAATTATCAGACTATGGTAATCAATTAAAAGAAAAGCAAAAAGTAAAATTCATGTATGGAGTAAGTGAAAGACAATTTCTAAAAACATTTAGAGAAGCTGAAAAAATGAAAGGTATTAATGGTACAAACTTCCTAAGACTACTAGAATCAAGATTAGATAACTTAGTTTACAGAGCAGGATTTGCTACTACTCGTCGTGGAGCAAGACAATTAGTTAATCATGGACATGTTACAGTAAATGGTAAGAAAGTTGATATCCCATCATATAGATGTGTACCAGGTGATATTATTTCACTAAAAGAAGATGATAAAAACTTAAAAGTAGTTACAGAAGCTTTAGAAAAAACTACTAAAAGAGTTGAATTCATAACTTATGATGAAAACAAAAAAGAAGCTACATACGTAAGATTACCAGAAAGAAATGAATTAAATGCCGATATCAATGAAGCATTAATCGTTGAATTCTATAATAAGTAAAAAAAAAGAACAAATTGTTCTTTTTTTATTTGTAACTAAATATTTTTTCCTTTGAATTATTAAACTCATTAAAAAAACTTTCTGTAATCCAAATAAATCATAATTTAAAAACGATTTATCTTGTAATAAAGCTTCAAAAACCACATCATAATCATCTTTTAACTTTAAAGAAGCAAATTGTAAAGCATTGCCATCCATCTTGACAGACATCATCATAAGTTCTTTATCATTACTTAATTTCTTAGAAAAATATCTCCAAATACTAGGATTATTATTAATTGCTAATAAAGCAAAACTTCTATCATTAATAGGATATTTACTTCTAATTCTTTCAATCCTTTTATCCCTAATTCTACCAAAACAATTAATTCTTTAATCAACTTCATAAATAAATTTATATCCCTCAAAACTTAATTAATCAGCTTTATTATCAAGTCTTGTTAACTCTTTCATATCTAAAATCTTTTCACCACTATAATTACTTTCAACCATCAAGATACCCCCTTACAATAAATTGATAAAATTACTTATTATTATATTCAAATTCTTCAAAATTACAATTTTCTATTCTTCCATCAAGTAAATGACCTTTTAATTTTTTACCTCTAATTAAATATCTTAATGCTCGATATGGTGCTCCATGAGTAACTATAAGTATTGAAGTATTATTATCATACTTATCACCTATATAACTTAAAAAATTTTGACACCTTTTAAAAATATCTTGAACAGGCTCAATTTCTCTATCACTACAATTTAAATCATAATCCCAATACTTATATGTATTATACTCTTCCCATGGTCTTCCTTCCAACTCCCCCATATCTCTTTCTAACAATCTATCATCTCTAATAATAGGAACTTTATCACCAACTAATATAAAAGCTGTTTCAACACATCTAACTAAAGGAGACATATAACAATAATCAAATTTTTTATCTAGAAATTTATTTCTTAAATACTTACATTGTCTTCTACCTGTATCATTGAGTAAATTATTACTTCTACCTTGAATTATTCCCTTAAAATTTTCTTCTGTTTGACCATGTCTTACCAAAGTAATATGCATTATTCAACCTCCAATACTTTTAAAGCCTTACTATAATTAATAAATTTACTCATATAACTACCATCTTCATAAGAAGAATATCCACTAACTAAATATTTTTCATTAGCAAAAATAATATCAGTAAAATAATCATCTCTTTCATCACCATAATTAACAACATCAATCATATTAAGATTACTATCATATTTACCAATAATTCCATTATAATTATACTCATCGACAGATTCATTACTGTCAGTCCTAGTAGTATACATTGTACCTATAGCAATAATATTTTTATCATCATCAAGAACTAATTTACTAAATCTATCAATACCACCATTGTCATAAGTAACTTCACTCAAATAATTGCAAGAACTATCATACATAACAATCATCGCATCAGTGGAATCTCCACCTCTATTAGCTCCACTAACATATATTTTATCTTCAATATTAACTATTCCACTAAAACCAATATTATCAGTAGACTTATAATCATTATAATCAATAATATTACCATCAAAATCATATCTACATATAATTCCCAAATAGTTTTCATCATTACCAACTACATATAAACTATCATTACATATAATCAAATTATTATATATCGCTGATTTATTACTACCATAAGACTTGCTCCATATTAATTTACCATCTTTATCATATTTACAAAGTATAGCACCACCACTATCAGTACCAATCTTATTATTTTTATAAACACTCTGTCCAGTTACATAATAATAGTCACCATACTTCGAAATATTAGTAAATTTAGAATTATCTAATAATTTAAAATCTTTTTCAAATAAAATCTTACCATTTAAATCATACTTAACAATCAAAGCATGTCTAACAGAATTTTTTCTATCACTTTTATCTTTTTCATAACTTCCAACCGCAATTACATTATCACCATCAATTAACGTACCAAAAAAGGAACTATTATATCCAACATTATAAACATTTTCTAAAATCTTCTCTTTTTTCTTATTATAAAAAGAAATTTTTGCCTTTTCAAAATGATTATCATTATCATTATTACTACCAACAGCTACATAATAATTATTATTATATTCCATAGCATTAATACCATCAAAATAAATATATTTCTTATTCTTATTAATTAAATTATATCCAATAAATATAAGCTCAACAAAAATAATTATTAACAAAATAACAATTATAAATTTATACATTTTTATTATTCTCACGTATAAATCAACCTCCTATCTTCATGCAAATTATATCAAAAATAACAAAATTATAGAATATAAAAAAGAAGAAAAATATAATTTCTTCTTTTTAA
>OMUM01000101.1 GCA_900314225.1 uncultured bacterium
AAGAAATACCAAATTTTAATACTCCAGTAATTGCTCTAACAGCTGATGCCTTATCCGGAGCAAAAAATAAATATTTAAGTGAAGGCTTCAGTGATTATATTGCTAAACCTTTTTCAAAAGAACAAATTAAAGAAAAATTAGATATAATTTTAAAAAAGAATATTTATAAAACAATAAATTATAATATGAGTCAGACGAATATATCTAATATTCCAAAGTATGATCCTAATGTTGATAGATTTAAAGGAACAACGGCTTATATAATTGTAGATGATTATTCTGATGATAATAAAGAAAATAAATAAATATTTATAAAAAATAGTTAAATATTATTATTCGAATTTTTATTTAAAAATGGTAATTTTGTGCTATACTTTTATAGAATAGGAGAGTGTAAAAAAATGGCTGTTTTAAAGAAAAAAGAATTGCAAAGAATGGATGAATACTTTAGAGTACTAAATTATTTAAGTGTTGCTCAATTATATTTATTAGATAATCCATTACTTAGAAGACCTTTAACAATAAATCATATTAAACCAAAAGTAGTTGGACATTTTGGAACAACTCCAGGGCAAAATTTTATTTATATGCATCTAAATAGAGTAATAAAGAAATTTAATTTGGAAATGATTTATATATCTGGACCAGGTCATGGTGGTCAAGCTATGGTTGCAAATAACTATTTAGAAGGAGTTTATTCTAAATTTTATCCAGAAATAACAGAAGATGAAGCAGGTTTAAAAAAACTATGTAAACAATTTAGCTTTCCAGGCGGTATTTCTTCTCATGTTGCACCTGAGACACCTGGATCCATTCATGAAGGTGGTGAACTTGGCTATAGTCTTGCTCATGCAGCCGGAGCTGTTTTAGATAATCCAGATTTAATTGCTGCTTGTGTAGTAGGAGATGGTGAAGCAGAAACTGGACCACTTGCTACCTCATGGCACATAAATAAATTTTTAAATAGAAAAAGTGATGGAGTAGTTTTACCAATTCTTCATAGAAATGGTTACAAAATTTCCAATCCAACAGTCTTTGGAAGAATGAGTAAAGATGAATTGGAAGACTTCTTTTATGGTTGTGGTTGGGTACCATATTTTGTAACAGGATCTAATCCGTTAAAAATGCATGAAGAAATGGCTAAAACAATGGATAAGGTTATTAAAGAAATTAAAAAAATAAAAAATACGGGTAAAGGATTGTATCCATTAATTATTTTAACAACACCAAAAGGTTGGACTGGTCCAAAAGAATATGATTCAAAGAAAATAGAAGGATCATTTAGAGCCCATCAGGTACCAATTCCAATTGATGAAGACCATCCGCAAAATTTAAAGATAATAGAAAATTGGTTAAAAAGTTATAAAATAGACAAATTATTTGATGAAAAAGGAAGATTAATAAAAGAATTAAGAGATTTAGCCCCAGCTCCAAGTAAATGCATGGGAGCCAGTTTTTATGCTAATGGCGGACTACTTCTAAAAGAAATAATTACACCTAATTGGGAAGATTATTGCCTAGATATTAAAAAACCAGGTAGTATAATTTCTCAAGATACCATGAATTTAGGTAAATATATAAGAGACTTATTTGTACTAAATAAAGATAATAAAAACTTTCGTATGTTTGGACCAGATGAAGCTTTATCAAATAGATTCAATCATGTGTTTGAAGTAGAAAAGAGAACTTGGAATTATAAAATGTATAAAAATGACGAGTTCCTATCAAATAATGGTCGTGTAATGGATTCATTTTTATCAGAACATTTATGTGAAGGTATGCTTGAGGGTTACTTATTAACTGGTAGATATGGATTTATTCATAGTTATGAAGCTTTTGCTAGAATAATAGATTCTATGGTTAGTCAACATGCTAAATGGTTAAAAGTTTGCAATCAAATTAGTTGGCGAGCTCCAATTGCCTCTTTAAATATCCTACTTGTGAGTCATGTCTTCCAACAAGATCATAACGGATATACTCATCAAGATCCTGGATTTTTAAATCATATAGTAACTAAAAAAGCTGATGTAGTTAGAGTGTATTTGCCACCAGATACCAATTGTTTACTTTCTTGTTTTGATCACTGCATAAAATCAAAAAATTACGTAAATGTAATAATTGCCTCAAAGCATCCTAGACCTCAATGGTTAACTAGAACTCAAGCAAGAATTCACTGTAAGAATGGTTTAGGAATTTGGAAATTTGCAAGCAATGATGAAGAAAATCCTGATATTGTCCTAGCTTGTTGTGGTGAAACACCAACCCTTGAAGTAATGGCAGCAGTTGATATTTTAAGACAAAGTGTTAAAGGAATAAAAATAAGAGTAGTTAATGTTGTTGACTTAATGAAATTACAAAGTCCAGAAACTCACCCACATGGTATGAGTGATGATGAGTATGATGAGATATTTACCAAAGATAAACCGATTATATTTAATTTCCATGGTTATCCATCATTAATTCATCAATTAACTTATAAAAGGCATAATAGAAATATGCATGTTCATGGTTACAAAGAAGAAGGAACTATTACTACAACATTTGATATAAGAGTACAAAACGAAATAGATAGGTTTCACTTAGTAATAGCCGTTTTGAAAGAAATACCAAGATACAGAAAAACAGGTGAAGTACTTATTGAATGGTGTCGTGAAATGCTACAAAAACATGAAGCCTATATTAGAGAATATGGTGAAGATATGCCTTATATTAAAGATTGGCAATGGCATGGCTTTAAAGATAATTAATAATTTAACCTACTATGAGGAATAATATTTATGAATTTATTACTTAGTATTATAAGTAATATACTAGTATATGGATTAGTAGTATTACTTGAAAAATATTTTAAAAAAGAAGGATTATTCGTTTGGATAAGTATCGCAATTGTAATAGCTAATATCTTAGTATGCAAAAATATAGATATATTTGGAGTAACTACAACACTTGGTAATATTATGTTTTCATCAGTATTTTTAGCAAGTGATTCATTAAACTTAAAATATTCAAAAAACGAATCATATAAAGCAATTTCTCTAGGTTTAATAATGAATATAATATTTACAATTACTTTTCAAATTGCTATTAAGTTTATTCCAAGCAATTCAGATATTATTAATGAAACTATGAAGAAACTATTTGCCATTAATTTAAGGACAAGTCTTGCTAGTACTACTATGTTTTTTCTAAGTAGTTTATTAGATATCTATTTATTTAGTAAATTAAAAGATAAAAACTTATTCTTAAGAAGTAATATATCTACTATAATTGCTAATTGTTTAGAAAATTACTTCTTTGTCTTTTTTGCCTTTTTAGGAATATATAGTTTTAATAATATCTTAATAATCGCAACTACTACTTCTATAATAGAAATAATCTTATCTCTTTGTAGTAGCCCATTTATATATTTAATAAAGTCTAATAAATAATTATTAGATTTTTCTTTTTCTTAACCTAGATTTGGTAATAGATGTTTGTTATAATATGATTAGAAAGAAGGGATTATATGGGAACTAGAAAAAGTATGAAATTACCAATTGCCATTACTATAATAATGATAATTATTATAATTTATTTATTCGTAACACTTCAACAAGACAAAGTTACATGTGAAAAAACTACCACATATGACAATGGAGTAAGTTTAACTGAAAATATTACTAGTGTTATAGATAATAATAGTATAAGTAATTTACATGTAGTAAAAAAAATAACTTTACCAGATAAATTATTAAGTGATGATACTTATAAAAACAGTGTTAAATACTCATTAGAAAATACATTAGATTATTTAGGTAAAAAAGTTAAATACAACACTACTTCAAATAGTGTTATTGTAACGATTGATGTTTCAAAAAATGAAGTTGTACTAATTGATAATATTGATTTTAACAGTGATGATGAATTAGGTATTGACATTGATACAAGCACAGTTAGTGGAGATGTTATTACTTTAAAAGTAGGAGATAAATATTCTACTGGCGAATTTATGAAAAAATTAAAGAATAATAGTTATACATGTAGGTAATTATGAAAATAGAAGA
>OMUM01000103.1 GCA_900314225.1 uncultured bacterium
TCAATTATTTTATTATTGCTTTCTATCTTATCATCCAAACTTCCTATAATATCAATTATATGAATATATGATAATGAATAAATATCAACGGTATGATGGAGTTTTTTGTAGAAATATGGTATGATTTAATACAAGATGTGGCTTAAAGTGAATAGGTTGTAGGAGTGAATTTGTATGAATGATAAGTATAATGAACACGAATTAGAAATGTCTATAATCCAGATGTTTGAAGAAAAAGGATATACATATATTCAAGAAAACGATGATTGGATAGTTAATAGAAAATTAGATGATTTTATTATTGAAGATGATTTATTAGAAGCACTAGAAATGGTAAATCCTAAAATAAAAAGGAAAATATTTAGTGAAGTAGTAACAAAATTAAAACATTTAGACGCACTTTCTTTTATAGATAAAAATAGATTATTCCACAAATATTTAGTAGATGGAATATTTATTGATGATTATTTTAGTGATTCAAATCCATTAGTAAAAATTATTGATTTTGAAAACCCTAATAATAATATTTTTAAAGTTGTTAATCAGGTTAAGTTTAATGAGGGAAGATCAACTAGGATTCCAGATGTTTTAATTTATATAAATGGTATTCCTTTAATTATATTTGAATTAAAAAGTATAGAAGATAGAGAAGACGCTACAATAGAAAATGCTTATAATCAATTAGGAGGCAATTCTGATAATAGTGGCTATAGGTATGATATTCCTACATTGTTTAATTACAATGCTTTTTGTGTAATAAGCGATGGTGCGAACAATAGATTAGGCACTATTACAAGTGATTTTGAAAGATATTCAGAGTGGAAAAGTGTTGACGGAAAAGAAGTATATAAAGATTATAGTGTCAATAAATTGGATGTAATGATAGATGGTGTTTTCACAAAAGACAGGTTACTTGATATTATAAAAAACAACTTATTTTTCATTGATAAAGATAAAGAAAAACCTATTAAAATTTTAAGTCAATATCATCAATACTTTGGTGTAAAAAAAGCCTTTGATTCAATACTAAAAAATAAACGACCAAATGGTGATGGAAAAGCAGGGCTAGTATGGCATACACAAGGTTCTGGTAAAAGTTTTAGTATGTTAATGTTAGCATATAGACTTATTCAAGAGAAGTCTTTAAATAACCCAACCATAGTTGTATTGACTGATAGAAATGACTTAGATGACCAATTATATACGACTTTTAGTAATGCAAAGAATTATTTAAGAGTAGAACCAGTTAAAGTATCAAATAGAAAAGATTTATTAGATAAACTGTCAAATGTTAAAGAAAGTGGAATTGTCTTTACAACACTGCAAAAAATTGATAAAGATAATATAATTCCAAATGATAGGGATAATATTATTGTTATAAGTGATGAAGCACATAGAAGTCATTATGGAATAGATGAAACGGTTACATACAAGAAAAATAGCACAGATTTCGAAATGAAAACGAAATATGGCTATGAAAAGTATATTAGAGATGCTTTACCAAATGCTACATTCATTGGATTTACAGGAACTCCTGTTCAAACTAAAGATAAAGATACAACTGCCATTTTTGGAGATATTATTGATGTATATGATATGACTCAATCTATTGAAGATGGTTCAACTGTAAAATTGTTCTATGAATCAAGACTTGCAAAAGTGTGGCTAGATGATAAGAAACTCGAAGAAATAGATGAATACTATAATGAAATGCGTGATAATGGAGTTACAGAAGATTTAATCGATATGTCAAAATCTCAAATGAGTCGTATGGAAGTTTTACTTGGAGATGAAGATAGATTAAAATTGTTAGCAAACGATATTGTTAATCATTATGAGGAAAGAAAAGGTATCTTAAATGATAAAGCAATGATTGTTTGTATGACCAGAAAAATTGCATTTGATTTATATAATTTGATTTTAGATATAAGACCTAATTACAAAGAAAAAATGCAACTAATTGTTACATCTAATAATAAAGATGATGAAAAAATGAGAAATGTAATAAAAGACAAAAAATTTAGAGATAATATTGCAAATGACTTTAAAAATAAAAAAGGAAAAACAAAGATTGTAATAGTAGTAGATATGTGGCTAACAGGATTCGATGTTGCAGATCTTGATGTTATGTATATAGACAAGCCAATGAAAGGTCATACACTAATGCAGGCAATAGCAAGAGTTAACAGAGTCTATGCTGGAAAAGATTCGGGACTAATTGTTGATTATATTGGAATCTCAAAAGCGTTGGATGAGGCATTAAATACATACACTAAAAGAGATAGAGATGTTAATCTTAAAGATATAAGAGAAACTGCAAAAACTTTGATAGATGAAAATTTATCAATTCTTGATGAATGGTTTTATAAAATTGATGAATCAGGTTTTAAAAGTTCAAAACAATTAGATAAGTTTAGAACAATTCAGGATGGGGCAAACTTTGTTCTTGAAAATGAAAAAAGAAAAAAACAATTTCTATCAATTACTAAAACTATTAAAAGTGCTTTTGTAATTGCTTTAGGTGTACTAGATGGAGAAACTAAAACAAAAGTAAACTATTATTTGGCAGTTAGATGTTTTATTCAAAAGATTGAATATTCTAGAAATCCTGTTTCGCTAACTAAAATAAATGAAAGGGTTAGTGAATTACTTGCAGAGGCAATAGTTGGTGATGAAGTAAAGGTTCTAACAAAAGTAAATGAAAGTGATGGAAGTAGTGTTTGGGATTTATTAAGAGAAGACAAAGTAAAAGAATTAAGAGAAAGTAATCCACCTCATGTATTTGTAAAAATACTTGAAAAATTATTGACACAAGCAATTAAAGAATATAAAAAGTATAATCTTGTTAAGTCACAAGAGTATAGCGAAAGATTAAGAAACCTATTGAAAGAATATTACAATAGGCCAACTCTTGAATTCGAAGACGATGTTGATATAGAAATGACAATTGTTGGTTTAATGGCATTTTCGCAAGAAATGGTTGAGGATGAAAATAATGCGAATAAAAATAATTTAAAAGGAAGAGAAAGAGCATTCTATGATGCATTAACAACAGATGATAAAGCAGCAGAATTGATGACTGATGAAACTTTAAGACTTATTGCAATGAAATTAAAGGATATTGTTGAAAAATATGCGACTGTTGATTGGTCTAAGAAAAAATCTACGCAAGCTGAAATGCGTTCTCAAATAAAAAGATTATTGGACGCCTATGGTTATCCACCAGAATATAATGAAGAAGCAACATTAAGAGTAATATCTCAGGCTGAATATATGATGTAAATAAAAAATTATTGAATTATTAATTTTCTTAAACAATCATTCTTGATGGCATATAAATAATTTGT
>OMUM01000104.1 GCA_900314225.1 uncultured bacterium
AATAAAAATAAAAAGTATCAGTAACGATATTATTTTAATAAGTTTTGGTAAAAATAATATCGTTACTAATACTTTTTATTTTTATTTAATAAGTATTATTATTGGAGGAATATTATATTTATTTGATTTAAATAGTAATTTATATTTTAATTATTTACTATTAATTATTCTAAGTCCTCTAATTATTTATATTATAGTTAAAGAATTAAATAAGCATAAATTAAACATTAACGATAAATACTTAGTCGAAATAACACTAAAAAATAATACATATAAATTAGAAGGATTTATTGATACTGGAAATAGGTTGGCTTCTCCTTTCAAAAAAGAACCTATAATACTAGTGAACTTAAATATTAATTGTAATAATGTTATCTATGTACCATTTAAAGCATTAAATAATGATGGAATAATACCTTGTATTAGAGCAGATAAAATAAAAATAAATAATAAAATTATTGATAATTATTTAATAGGCCTTGCCCATGATAAATTTAATATTGATGGACTTAATTGTATTTTACCTAATAAATTAAAGGAGGATTTATGAAAATAATTGAATTTATTAAGAATTTATTTAAAAGATTTAATAATATTTTTTATATTGGTGCTACTGATATATTAAAGCCACCTCTAACTAAAGATGAAGAAGAATATTATGTTAAATTAAAAGAACAAGGTGACTTAAAAGCCAAAGAAAAGTTAATTGAACATAATTTAAGACTAGTCGTTTATTTAGCAAAAAAATATGAAAGTTCTAAAACGCCATTAGAAGATTTAGTAAGTATTGGAAACATAGGATTAATTAAAGGAATAAACACTTTTAGTAGTAATAAAAATATAAGACTAGCAACATATTGTTCAAGATGCATTGATAATGAAATACTTATGTACTTAAGAAAAAATAAAAAATTAAAAATGGAATTAAGTATCGATATGCCATTATCTTTAGATGGTGATGGTAATGAACTGCATTTAGAAGATATTATTGGTACAGATAAAGATATAGTTCAAAATGAAATTAATAATAAAAATGATAAAGAAATTATGATGAAATGTATTAGTAATTTAAAACCTAGAGATAAAGAAATAATGACATTAAGATATGGTTTATTTGGTTCACAAGAATTTACTCAAAAAGAAGTTGCTGAAAAGTTAGGAATATCTCAGTCATATATTTCACGAATAGAAAAAAAAGTTATAAAAAAATTACAAACTATAATTGATATTTAAATTTTGTGATATAGTAAATAGAAGGTAGGTGGAGTTAAGTGGCAAAATTATATTTTAGATATGGAGCTATGAATTGTGGAAAAAGTGCACTTCTTTTACAAACTATTCATAATTATGAAGATAGAAATATGAAAGTCTTAGTTATGAAACCAGAAGTTGATACAAAAGGAAATAAAAATATCATTTCTCGTATAGGTTTAAAAAGAGAGGCTGATCACATAATAAAAAAGAAAGAAAATCTATATAGTTATTTACAAAAAAATATTAATGGAATTAGTTGTATATTTATTGATGAAGCACAATTTTTAAAAAGAGAACAAGTAGATGAATTAATGCATATTGTAACGAATTATGATATTCCAATTATTTGCTACGGACTAAGAACAGACTTCATGGGAAATGGTTTTCCAGGAAGCACTAGGCTTCTAGAAATTGCCCATTCAATTGAAGAAATGAAAACAATTTGTGAATGCGGTAGAAAAGCCACCATGAATGCTAGAATTGTTAATGGAAAATATGTTTTTTCAGGAGAACAAGTCGCAATAGATGGAAAAGACAATATTACTTATAAATCACTTTGTCCAAAATGCTTTTACAGAGAAAAAGATAAATATGATAAAAAGTTTAACAAATAATGTTAAACTTTTTCAATATATAAATATTCTAATATTTTATAATTATATTTTTTTAATTTATTTAAAGTAATTTTATCTAATAAAACAATATACTTAATATTATTATTAAATTTTTTAGATAAAATATTTGATTTATTTAAAATATAATTAACATTATTTAGTTCATTATATGAAAATTCTAATTCTATTTTATAGCCATTAATTAATTCAACTAATTCAGACTTTTTTAAACATTCCGTTACACACTTAGTATATGCTCTAACAAGTCCTCCTGCACCAAGCTTTATTCCACCAAAATATCTTACAACAACACATAATATATTATTTAAATTGTTCTTTTCTAAAACATTTAAGATTGGAATTCCAGCAGTTGATGATGGTTCTCCATCATCACTAGATTTTTTATAATCATTATAAATATAAGCATAGCAATAATGAGTTGCTTTAGGATATTGCTTTTTTATATTTTCTAAATAATTGGAAATATCTATATCATTAATTTTTATTAATAAACAAATAAACTTAGAATTTTTTATAACTATTTCATTTTCTATGTTATTTTTTATAGTCTTCATAACTTCACCAATTTAATTATAACCTAAAAAATAATCTAGTAAAATAATAATTTCATTGATATAATAAAATAGAATAGGAGGATGGAGATGTTTAAGAAGAAAAAAGAAACCGAAGTAGATATTACGAGTCTAAACAATATTTTAAAAATAGGTAGTAAATTAATTAATATTGGTTATTTTATGGCTATATTTGCTCTAGTAATATTAGTTACATATCTCTTAAAAGAATGGAAGATATTATTATTTCTAAAAGAATTATTAATAGTAATTTCTCCAATATTTATTGGTTTGATTATAGCTTGGTTATTTGATCCATTAGTTAGAAAATTACAAACCAAAAAGATACCTAGGTTATTAGGCTGTATTATTTCCTATATAATAATTATTGGTATTATTGTACTTATTGGTTATATGTTTATACCATCATTTACAGATCAAATAAAAGAATTTGTTAAAGCACTACCTGATATTATAGATAATCTAATTACTTTTGTTGCTGATATAATAAATAAATTTGATAATAACAATACAATTAATACTTCAAAAATGAAAAAAGAAATTACTAATTTCTTGTCAAATTATGGAACAAGTATTGCTTCTAATGTCCCAAAATATGCTTTATCAGTTGGTAAATCCGTTGTGAGTTCAGGTATTAATTTTGGTTTGGGCTTAATGGTAGGTTTCTATTTATTATATGATTTTAATAAATTAAATGGAAAGATTAAAAAAATATTACCAAATTCATGGAAGAAAAATTATAATGAATTGATTGATAGAATTAATAATTCTTTAAGAAATTATGTTCAAGGTGTTCTAATTGTAATGTTACTTGTTTTCTTAACTCAAAGTATAGGACTTACTCTAGCAGGCATGAAAGCACCTCTTGTATTTGCTTTATTTTGTGCAGTAACTGATATTATTCCTTATTTTGGACCGTATATTGGTGGAATACCAGCTGTTATCGTAGGATTTACAATTTCTCCAATTACTGGATTATGCGTACTAATTTCAATAATAATTGTTCAATTATTAGAAAATAATTTTTATCAACCATTAATAATGGGACATACTATGAAATTACATCCCGTAACAATAATGCTAGGATTATTAATCTTTCAACACTTCTTTGGCATATTAGGTATGATAATCGCAACACCAGTAATAGCATGTTTAAAAATATTATTTATATTTATTAATGAAAAATTACATATTTTAGAAAAAATTACCGGTGACACAGAAATAAATTCCAAAAAAACACAAGAAGAAGAAGTAAACTTATTGTAATAATTAAAAATTATGATACAATATAAAATGTATTTGATATAAAACAATGATTAGAGATGAGTACAATAAGCACTTATTTTTAGAGAGTTAATGGCAGGTGAAAATTAACAATAAACTTATTAGAAGCTACTCTAGGAGTTTTATCGGTAATACCGTTATTTAAATCAAGACCAATAAAGGATGGTACCGGACATTGTCCTCCTATAATGGTCTTTTATTTGTATAAAAAGGAGGATATATGAAAATATATGTGATAGGTGGAAAAGCTAAAAGTGGTAAAAATACTTTTGGAGAATATTTAAGAGAAGAATTAAAAGAATATGGTTACAAACCATGTGTTATGCACATAACAGAACCATTATATGAATATGCTAGAAATTATTTTGAATGGAATGAAAGAGATTCTGAAAAACCCCGTGAATTTTTACAAAAAATGGGTATCGAAATAATAAGAGATAAAATGGGGAAAAAAGATTTTTTACTTAATAGATTATATGAAGATATTGAAATATTAAGTAATTTCTTTGATGTATTTATTATAACAGATGCTAGATTAATACATGAATTTGAAAGTATAAAAGATAAATATGACGATGTTGTAACAATAAAATTAATTAGACGTAACTATAATGATGAGTTAACTGCTGAAGAAGAAGAACATATTACTGAACAAGAAATTAAAAATTATAATGATTTTGATTATATTATTGAAAATGATAATATTGATGACTTAAAAAGAAGTGCATTAGAAATTGTAAGAAGTGAAGAAATATAGGAGGATATTCTATGAATAAATTAATCGCAATTGTAGGTATGAGTGGAACTGGTAAAAGTGTTATAACAGATTATTTAGAAAGTATTGGTTGGAACAAACTATATTTTGGTGGGATTACATATAAATTAATGCAAGAAGCTGGAATTGAAAGAACTCCTGATGGCAAAAGTGAGAAAGAATTTCGGGAAAAACTAAGAAAAGATTATGGCCCAGAATGTTATGCAAAGTTCTTAGAACCTGACATAAAAGAAAACTTGAAAAAAGGTAATGTCGTTTTAGATGGTTTATATTCATGGTACGAATATAAATATTTAATTGAGAGATTTAAAAATCTAAAATTAATTTGCGTAATTACTGATAAGGAATTAAGATATAAGAGAGTAGGCAATCGACCTGATAGAGCATTTAATAAAGATGCTATTATATATAGGGATATATCAGAAATCGAAAACTTAGCCAAAGGAGGCCCAATTGCTTATGCCGACTATTATATTTTAAATAATGGTACGATAGATGATGAATTAACTAGATTAAAAGAAATTTTAAAAAAGATAGGAGAATAATATATGAAGTACATGACACATAATGATATAAGAAATACATGGTTTAAATTTTTTGAAAGCAAAGGACATAAAAAAGTAGAAAGTGCTTCTTTAATTCCAATTAATGATGATAGTCTTCTTTGGATTAATGCAGGAGTAACCCCGCTAAAAAAATATTTTGATGGAAGTGAAATACCAGAATCAAGAAGAATTGTAAATATTCAAAAATGTATAAGAACAAATGATATTGAAAATGTTGGAGTAACTAAAAGACATCAAACATTCTTTGAAATGATGGGAAACTTTAGCATTGGTGATTATTTTAAAGAAGATGCTATTAAATTTGCTTATGAATTATTAACTAGTGATAAATATTTTGGTATTGACAAAAATTTACTATATGTAACTGTTTATACTGAAGATGAAACAGCTAAAAATCAGTGGATTAATGAAGGACTAGATCCAACACATATCATTCCTTTAGAAGAAAATTTTTGGGAAATAGGGGAAGGCCCATGCGGACCAGATTCAGAAATTTTCTTTGATAGAGGAGAAAAATATGATCCAAATGGTAATGCTTTAGAATTATTTAAAAAAGATGAAGAGCAAGAAAGATATGTTGAAATATGGAACAATGTCTTTTCTCAATTTAATTCTAAACCAGGAATTGCCAGAAAAGATTATAAAGAATTACCTAGTAAAAATATTGATACTGGAGCAGGACTAGAAAGATGGTGTTGTATCTTTCAAGGCGTTGATTCTAATTTTGAAACAGATCTATTTACACCAATAATTAAACATATAGAAGAATTATCAACATTTGATTATGTTGGACAAAAAGAATTTAAAATAATAGCTGATCACATAAGAGCAATAACTTTTGCCTTAGCCGATGGAGCAACTTTCGAAAATATAGGAAGAGGCTATGTTTTAAGAAGATTACTACGTAGAAGTGTTCGTTTTGGTAAAAATATAGGAATAGAATGTCCATTCTTATATAAAATTGTCTCAGATGTTATCGATGTTATGAAAGATGCTTATCCATATTTAGTAGATAAAAGAAGTGAGATAGAAGTTAAAATATTAGATGAAGAAAAATTGTTCTTAAAAACATTAGAATCAGGCGAAAGAAGATTAAAGGAATTAGTACAAAACTCCAATGATGGATATATTAGTGGAGAAGAAGCCTTTAAATTATATGATACATATGGTTTCCCGTTTGAATTAACTGAAGAATATCTTACTGATTTAGGCTATAAGGTGTCACGTGAAGAATTTGATAAATATATGAATGTTCAAAAAGAAATGGCTAAAAAGAATGCTAAAAATATTTCCTCAATGGCTAGTCAGAAAAAAGTATTATTAGATTTTAAAGACCATTCTGAATTTGTCTATGGTATATATCGTCAAAGAAGTAATATAATTGCTATATTCTCTAATGATCAAAAAGTTAAAAGTATAGATCATGATACATATATTGCCGTTAAGAGGACTTGTTTCTATGCTACAAGTGGTGGACAAGTTGCTGATACTGGTATGATTATTGGAAAGAATTTTAAAGGACGTGTAATTGATGTATTTAAAGCTCCTAATGGTCAACATATTCATAAAGTAAAATTACTTGATGGAGTAATTACTGAAGGCGACGAAGTTGAATTAGTACTTGACCGTGATAGACGTAAAAAAATTGAAAAGAATCATTCAAGTGTTCATATGTTACAATATGCTCTTCAACAAGTAGTTTCTAATACAATTAAACAAGCTGGAAGTTATGTTGATGATGAAAGATTAAGATTCGATTTTACATATTCTGGTAAAATTACCGATGAAAATTTACTTGATGTAGAAGCATTTGTTAATAAGATGATAGCCGAAAATATTATTGTTTCAACTGAAATAATGCCTATTGATAAAGCTAAAAAATTAGGAGCAATGGCCTTATTTACAGAAAAATATGGTTCTATTGTAAGAGTTGTAAAAATTGGTAAATCAATAGAACTATGTGGAGGAACTCATGTTACAAATACAAGTCAAATAGAAAAGTTTGCCATTTATAACTGTGAATCTAAAGGTAGTAATGTATATAGAGTAGAAGGAGTTACAGGAGATAAAATTGAAGATACTATTTATGACACAATAAAACCATATACCGATGAAAAATTAAAACTATTAATTAAAGCTAAAGAAATACTAGAAGAAGCAAGAAATTCAGGTATTAAATTAGAATTTAATGTAGATGTAAATAATGATACTCCTGAATCATATAAAGATATAATTTATAGTAAAAATGAACTTCAATATGTTCATCATGAAGTAAAAGAATTAGAAAAAAAATATTATGATATAAAAACTAAAGAAACTTTAGAAAACTTAGATATATATAGAGAACATATTAAAAAAATAAATGGTGTAGAAACATTAATAATGATCTTAGAAAATAAAGATGTCAATTTATTAAAGTTAATTGCTGATGAGCTTATTAATGAAATGAATAATGCTTTTATATTCTTTATAAATAAAAAAGATGATGATAGTGTTAATTTTATTGCTAAATCCACATCATTTGTTAATGCCGGTTTAATAGTTAAGGATGCATCAGTTTCATCAAATGGTAATGGAGGAGGATCTCCTAAATTTGCACAAGGTGGAGGTAAAACTACAAAGTTTGTTTCTGAAATAATTAAACATATTGAAAAGGTAATTAAAGAGGCAAATGAATAATTATTTAATTGAAAATGAAGATTCAATTCTGATTGAACAAAAAGAAAAAGAAATAATAAATAAAAATAAATTTCAAAATGACCAAATCAATATCTATGATTTAGAAGAAGAATCTACTATTGAAGATGTTTTGGAAGACTTAGATACTTATAGTTTCCTAAGTTCTAAAAAAGTAATAATAATAAGAAATATTGAAGTATTAAAATATGATGAAAATAAGAAATCTTTTGACCATTTATTTAAATATTTAGATAATTCAAGTTCAGATAATTTACTAATTATTGAAGCTAAAAAACTTGATAATAAAAGTAAAATTAGTAAAGAATTAAAGAAAAAATGTGATTTTGTAAAAATAGAAATCAATTCAAAAAGCTTTATTAGACAAAAATTAAAAGATTTTAATCTTTCTCAAGAAACAATTAATTTATTAGATGAATATTGTTTAGGAGATATTTCTAAATTAGACAATGAATGTAATAAATTAATAAATTATAAATGGAATGAAAAAGAAATTACTAAAGAAGATATAATAAAACTAGTTGCTAAAAAAGAAGGAGATTCCAAAGAAGTAACTTTTGAATTTATAAAAGCTTTAGCAAGTCGTGATAAAAGTAAAGCCTTAAAATTATTTAAAAATCTTCTTAAATTAGATAGCGACGCTATAGGTATTATAGGATTACTTGCTAGTCAATTTAGAATTATGCTACAAGTAAAATTATTAGATGAAAGAAGAATGACTGCTAAAGAAATCGCAAAAATGTTAGATGAAAATGAATATAGAATTAAAAAAACAAGAGAATTAACACCATTATATACTGAAAAAGAAATAAGAAATTTAATTATCTCTTTAGAAGAAATAGATTTACAAACTAAAACAACCGATACTTCTGCTAAGAACTTACTAGAAATGTTTATTATAAATATGTAAAAAAATAAGAGATTGACCTCTTATTTTTCTTTATAATTATTTTTTATTTTTTCAAGTTTTTCATAAATTTCTTTTATAATTTTTTCATATCCTAGATCTTTTGGATGATAATATTTTTTATTTTTTAATTTATCAGGCAAATATTGTTGTACAACAAAAGCCCCTTTATAGTCATGTGGATATTTATATTCTGATGAGTTTGTTTTAATATGATTTGGAATTGAGCCAACTGATCCATTCTCTATATCACTTAATGCTTCATCAAATGCAATATGAGCAGTATTACTTTTTGGAGATAGAGCCATTTCAGTAACTATTGTACCAATGGGTATTCTAGCTTCTGGAAGTCCAACCCTTTCTGCCGCATTAATAGCAGCATCAAGTCTAGGTCCAATAGCTGGATTAGCAAGTCCTATGTCTTCATAAGCAATAACTGAAAGTCTTCTAAACAAAGAGTCTAAATCTTCCTCATAAACAAGTCTAGCAGCATAATGTAGAGATGCATCAACATCACTTCCACGAATGGATTTTTGTAAACCACTGAGTACATCATAATGTCCATCACCATCTTTATCAGAGAAAAAAACTGGCTTACTATTTATTTTTTTTATTTTATCAATGGTAATGGTTTTATCATCTGTAGAATAATAACTAATCTCAAGTAAATTATAAGCATATCTTAAGTCGTTTCCAGAGAGTTTTGCTATTAAATCAATACTTTTATCATCAATCTTAATATCTTCGAGAAAGCCACTCTTAATAGCCTTATTTAAGCCATATACAATATCATCATATTCAAGTTCCTTTAATTCAAATAATTGACATCTACTTCTAATAGCAGGATTAATAGAATGATATGGGTTAGATGTTGTCATACCAATCAATATAATTAAACCTGATTCTAAACAAGGAAGTAATACATCTTGTTTATCTTTATTTAATCTGTGAATTTCATCCATTAT
The DNA here is from genome assembly GCA_900314225.1 of uncultured bacterium. Classification (GTDB taxonomy): domain Bacteria; phylum Bacillota_I; class Bacilli_A; order RF39; family UBA660; genus UBA3789. Next base: position 9,656 of record OMUM01000104.1, read on the forward strand.
TAAAACAAGTCCATCATACATCTTAGCTTCCTCTATAACAATATCTAAATCTTTCTTAGTATTATTAACAGCATTTAAAAATCTATATCTAACTCCTAAATCATTAACTATAGCATTCGCAATAGAAGTCTTACCAATACCAGGCTTACCATATAAAATCATTGAAAATAATTTTTTATTTTTAACTAAATTAGTAAGGATTTTACCTTCTCCAATTAAATGTCTTTGTCCTATAATATCTTTTAAACTTTTAGGAGCTAATTTATAAGCTAAAGGTTTATCCATTAAAATCACCAAATATATTTTACCAAATAATATATTCAATTTATAGTTAAATATTAAAAAAATATGCTATAATTTATATGATGAAAATATGAATAGTGATCAATTTCTAAATAATACATATTATTCATATGTTTCTTACATATCAATAATAAACAAAGTAAAAAACTTATATAACAATACAAAAAGACATATAATAAAAATACACTAATAAATTAACCAAAAACAGGATAATTAAATACCCCAAATAAAAAAGAGGTATTTTTAATATATAAAAGAAAGGATATTCAATCAATAAAGATTGATTTTATTTGAAATTATGAATATAGAAGATGCTATAAAGGAATTTATTAATTATTGTTTATTTGAAAAAGGACTTTCTGATAAAACAAGAAAGTCATATGAAAATGATTTAAATGTATATAAAAACTTTTTAAATAAAGAAAAAATATCAAATGTAAATGATATTAAAAGTGATAATATTAAAAAATTTATAAAAGAAAGAAATATTGAAAACACTACAACTATAGCTCATAATTTAACTGTTATAAAAAATTTTCATGCATATTTATTAAAAGAAGCAATTTCAAAAAATAATCCTGCTGAATTTATTGAAAGACCAAAGCTTCGCAAAAGTCTACCAAAAGTACTAAGTGAAGATGATATTTATAAGTTGCTTGATATTAATATTTGTACTCCATTTGACTATCGAAATAAAGCTATGTTAGAATTAATGTATGGTTGTGGACTAAGAGTAAGTGAATTAATAAACCTTGAAATAAATGATATTGATGAAATAAATTCAACAATTCGTGTAACAGGTAAAGGAAGCAAAGATAGGATTATACCAGTAGGGGAGTATTCTATTTATTATTTAAATGAATATCTTAAAATAAGAGACAATCTTCTTAAGAAAAAAACATGTAATAAGTTGTTTTTAAATAATCATGGTTTAGGGATAACAAGACAAGGTTTTTTTAAAATTTTAAAAAGCTTATTAAAAGAAAAAGGTTTAAACGAAAATGTTTCACCACATACATTGAGACATTCATTTGCAACTCATCTTGTAAATAGAGGTGCAGATCTAAGAAGTGTGCAAGAAATGTTAGGCCACGCTGATATTTCCACAACAAAAATATATACAAAAATAAGTGATGAAAAAGTAATTGAAGATTATCATAACTATCATCCAAGAAATAAAAAATAAATTGAGGCGATAATATGAAATTTAAAAGAATATTTTTAATGGTTTTAGATTCAGTTGGAGTAGGGGAAGCAAAAGATGCAATAAAGTATGACGATATTGGAGCTAATACCCTAGGACATGTTGTACAACAAGATGATTTATTTATTCCAAATTTAAAAAAAATAGGTTTCTTAAATACTTTAACAATGAGTGATGATGAGAGTGAGGCATATTATACAATTGCTGAACCAAATAATGCAGGGAAAGATTCATTAAATGGTCATTATGAAATAATAGGATTAAAAAATGAAATTCCATTTAAAACATATAATCAAGGTTTTGTTTATGATATTCTGAATGGTATTGAAGAAATAACAGGAAGAACAGTTATTGGAAACGTTTGTTCACGAGACAATTCAATAATTAACGAATTAGGAGAAAGACAATATAATTATGGTTCTATAATTGTTTATACATCATCAGATTCCGATATACAAATTGCAGCGCATGAAGAATCTATACCAATCTCAACACTTTATGAATATTGTGAAAGAATCAGAGCATTAACTTTAAAAGAAAACTGGCATATAGCTCGAGTAATAGCAAGACCATTTAATGGAAAACCTGGTCACTACAAACTAATTAATGCAGCAAGAAAAGATTATGCTATAAAGCCACCTAAAAAAACAATATTAAATAGCTTAATTGAAAATAACTATAATGTAATAGGAATTGGTAAAATAAATGATATATTTGATGGGCAGGGAATAAATAAACAAATTAAAGCAATAAATAATACAGAAGCAATAAATAAATTAACAGATATTATAGACAAAAATTTTACAGGTCTATGTTTGGTGAATCTAAGTGATTTTGATAGTCTTTATGGACACATGAGAGATGTTTCCGGATATGGAAAAGCCATAGAAGAATTAGATGTTGATATCCCAATAATATTAAATAAATTAAATATTGATGACTTATTGATTATAACTGCTGACCATGGAAATGATCCAACTTTTAAAGGAAATGATCATACAAGAGAAAATGTGCCAGTAATAATATATAGTAGAAACTTTAAAAATCCTAAAAAATTAGATAAATTTGCAACACTTGCTAACATAGGAGCAACAATAGCTGATAATTTTGATATAGAAAAGCCAGAAATAGGTACAAGTATCCTAGATAAATTAGAATAAACAATTATTTTTAAATAAAAAAAAAGAATTTACTTCGTTAAATTCTTTTTCTATATTCTCTAATACCAAGAACAGTTCCTGAAACCAAGACAATACCTAATACAGTATATACCAAGTTATCAGAGCTTGCAGTATTTGGTACTGGAACAATTGTTTCACATTGAGATTTATAAGTTGCTTCATCAGTTAAATTACCATTAGCGTCAAAATATTTGCCAGAAACAATTTCACACTTATGAACATTACATTCTAAATCATACTCTTCAGCAGTAACTTCAGTACCATTTTTACCAAAATATTTATCATTACTTACTTCACAAGTCCTCTTAACTGGTGAAATACTTCCCTCAATACTTTGAGAAACTTCTTTTGGAGTTTTAACAAGAACAACTAAATCTTGCCAATTACCACCAGAATATTTTTCATATGATAATTGTGTTCCTGAGGCTTTAACAGAAACCTTTATATTTGTTGCTTCACTAAGAGAACTTTCTGGAACCTTTATAATAAATTTTTCATTATTATTAAATGTATTTTTCTCTTTACCATCAGCATCAGTAATAATTGTTCCTACTGGAGCATTATCTAAACTTACAGTAGCAGCTCCTGTTGCATTTGAAACAATAGTAATAACATTTGAAACATAATAATTGTTATCACTTGATTCTGTAAAAGATAGAGTAGGTTGATCTAATCTTAAAGAAACATTACTACTAAAATTAGCATTACTTCTAGCTTCATTAGCTAAAGCCTTAGCAGAATTATTAATATTTTCATTCTTTTTATAAGCATCTGGAATATAGTTATCACCTTTAACTAATTTCCAAATTGCTAATTGTGTAACAACAAATGAATCTTTAGAAGATCCAGATTTATTTAATAAATATAAAACAGATCCACTATTAGTTGTATCAACATATGGCAAAGATAAACCAGTTCTTCCACCAACTTTATCTGGAGTTATACAAAAAGCAACACCTTTATTTGTAACATAATATGCTTCATTTCTAATAGAGCCATCACTAAAAGTTGTTTTGATATATTGTTTATCAGTTATGACCATATTATCAACTGCATAAACATTTAAAACTCCTAAAAATGATACGGCAACAACAAGTAAAAATAGGCAAACAAATTTAAAACTCTTTTTCATATATAATTCCCCCTTGAACGACACTTATTATAGCAAAAAATAATTAAAAAATCAAGTGTTAAATAAATGAATATTAAAACGCAAAAAATCATATACACATAAATAATT
>OMUM01000123.1 GCA_900314225.1 uncultured bacterium
TAACTTTTCCTGTACCATTACATTCACTACATTTTTTCTTAAAAGTATAACCAGTTCCTTTACAATCAGGACATGTCGTTCTTGACATGAATGAGCCTAATATTGTATGTTGCTCTGTAGTAATGGTACCTTTTCCATGACAAGTACTACATTCTGTACGATCAAAGCCACCTTTTCCATCACAATTGTCGCAATCTTCAACAACATCTAGATTGAACTTCTTTTCACAACCATAAATTGCCTCATCAAAAGTCAATCTCATATGCATTAAGATATCACTACCACGAGTAGCTCGCGTTCCTCTACTTGCAGAAGATCCAAAGCCACCAAAATTAGAAAAGCCACCCATACCAGTATCATTACCAAATATTGAATCAAATATATCACTAAAATCGAAACCAGCGCCATCGAAGTTAGAGTAACCACCATATCCTCCAGCTCCACTACCAGACACACCAGCATGACCATATTGATCATACATTTTTCTCTTATTCTCATCTGACAAAACAGAATATGCTTCCTGAGCTTCTTTAAATTTTTCGGCAGCATTCGGATCATCCTTATTTAAATCTGGATGGTACTGCTTAGCTTTCTTTCTAAAAGCACTTTTTATTTCTTGAACTGTTGCATCTTTTGAAACACCTAATACTTCATAATAATCACGTTTTTCAGCCATCTATCTCACTTCCTTTTCACGATATAACTTCTCAAATAAATCTAAATCTTTTCTAAAACTTTCTATTGCACTAACAAATACTTTATTATCAGTTAAATCTATATCAATTAATTTTAATATATTTAGAGGATAATCTCTTCCCCCACTTTTTAGAAATTCTATATATTTTTCTCTAAAACCAGGTGTTTTATCAATAATATTTCTTGCAACATAATAAGATATTGAAATAGATGTTGCGTACTTGTAAACATAAAATGGTGTATAAAAATGAGGTATTCTACTCCATTCATATTTTATTTCATCATCTACTACTACACCTTTACCAAAATATAACTTATTTAAATCAAGATATGTCTTTTCTAAATAAGCTGGTGTCAAAACATTACCTTCTTCAACATACTCATGAACAATCCGCTCAAATTCACCAAACATAGTTTGACGATAAAAAGTAGCTTTAAAATTATCTAATCTATCATTTAAAATAGATAACTTTTCATCAATATTTTTTGCATGTTTAAACATATAATCACTTAATAATAGTTCATTAGTAGTTGAAGCAATCTCAGCTAAAAATATTGGATAAGATGACTTCACATAATTATTATATTTATGAGAAAAATATGTATGCATAGAATGACCCAATTCATGAGCCATGGTAGAAACATCTTGATATTTACTTTCAAAATTCATTAAAACAAATGGTAAAGTGTCATATGCTCCTGTAGAATAAGCTCCTCCTCTTTTACCAACATTTGGATATTTATCTATCCAATTATCTGTAAAAGCTGTCTTTAAAACATTGATATACTCCTCCCCCATAATACTTAAAGCATCAAGTACTAAGTCTTTCGCTTCATTAAATGTATATGTCTTATCAAGAGAAGGTATTACACTAGCATAACCATCATATAAGTGATAGGAATCTAGGTGCAACATTTCTTTTTTTAAATCATAATATTTATATAAAACATCTAAGTTATCATGAACAGTATTTATTAAATTATCATATAATTTTACGGGTAATTTAGATGGAGTCATATACATATCAAGAGAAGAAGCATATCTTCTAAGTCTTGCCATTATTGAATCAGCCTTTACAGTCTGATAATAAGTAGAAGTCAAAGTATTATTAAAACTTCCATATGTTTTATGATACTTTTTAAAAGCATTTTTTCGAACATTTCTATTCTTTGACATAATAAAGTTAGAATAATTTGAAGAAGTTAATTCTACTCTTTTTCCATCTTCGTCTCTAATTTTACCAAATTTCATATCAGCATCCATTAAATAAGCTGCTGTCTCACTATTATTAGAAAGAGGTGTCATTAAAGTAGAAAGTAGTTCTTCTTGTTTCTCATCTAAAGTATGTTCTTTTCTATTAATTAATCTATCATAATAATAATTATAGTCTTTTAATTTAGTACTTGAAAAATACTCTTTTAATTTATCTTTAGATAGTTTTAATAATCTAGGTTCGACTGAAGAAGTTGCTTCAGCATACTTTGAATAAATATTATTCATCTTACCACTTAAAGCTTGATATGTTGAATTTGTCTTATCCTCATCATTTTTACATGATGCATAAACATATAATTTTTCAAGTAAAATAGATATTTTCTCATCAAATAACATAAATTCTGTAAAACTATCTTTACTATCTAAAAAATTAGTTAATTTATGACTTAATTCATCAATCATAGTATCTAGTTTTTTATAATCCTCATCAAATTCTTCATTGTTTTTATAAATAGATTCTATATTCCACTTATCTTCTTTTTTTATCTTATCTCTAGTTAGTGCCATAAATTCTCCTTTTATAGTAACAAAGTTCTAGTTTCCTAGAACTTATTACTATTATTTATTTTAGTCTTCTTCAATATCTGCTTCTTCTACATCATCATCTGACTTTTTTGATTTTTTAGATTTCTTTTCTTTTTTATCATCTTCATCATCTTTCTTATCAGATTCAGATTGACGTTCTTTTGCGGCTTGTTCATATACTTTTGTTGCTAGAGCCATTGCTTTTTCTTGAAGTTTATCTTTTTTCTTCTCGATATCTTCTATATCATCTTTTTCAAGAGCTTCTTTTAAGTCTTTAATTAAATCT
>OMUM01000187.1 GCA_900314225.1 uncultured bacterium
CTAAGTTAAGTAAAAAAGAAAAAGAATTATCTGATAGAGACAAAGAAATAACTGACTTAAAAAACAAAATTCAATTAATGGAGAAGGAAGAAGAATTAAATTTACATAAAGCTATCAATGATAAAGAAAAAGAAATAGATAATTTGAATAATAAAATAGAAATTAATAAGAATGAATATTTATTAAAAGAGCAAAGCCTAAAAGAAAGTTATGAAGAAAAAATAAAAAATAAAGATGAAATAATTGCTTATTATAAAGATTTTAAAGCAAGACAATCTACTAAAATGATTGGAGAGTCTCTTGAAGTTCATTGTAATAATGAATTTAATAGAATTAGACCAATACTTAAAAATGCTTATTTTGAAAAAGATAATGATGCTAAAACTGGTTCTAAAGGAGATTTTATTTATCGTGAGTCTGATGATGATGGTACAGAGATTATTTCTATTATGTTTGAAATGAAAAATGAAGCTGATGAAACAGCAAGTAAACATAAGAATGAAGATTTCTTTAAAGAACTTGATAAAGATAGAAAAGAAAAGAATTGTGAGTATGCCGTACTTGTTTCTTTACTTGAAATAGATAACGATTATTATAATACGGGAATAGTTGATGTTAGTCATAAATATCCTAAAATGTATGTTATTAGACCACAATTTTTTATTCCTCTTATTACTCTTCTTAGAGGAGCAGCAATAAATTCTTTAAGTTATAAAAAAGAGTTAGAAGTAGTTCAAAATCAAAATATTGATATCTCTCATTTTGAAGAAAATATGAATAGCTTTAAAGAAGGGTTTGCAAGAAATTATCGATTAGCATCAGACAAATTTAAAAAAGCTATTGATGAGATTGATAAGACAATAGATCACTTACAAAAAACCAAAGAAGCTCTCTTATCTAGTGAAAATAACTTGCGTTTAGCAAATAATAAAGCAGAAGATTTAACTATAAAAAAACTTACTAATAATAGTCCAACAATGAAAAAAATGTTTTCCAATTTGCATGATAAAAATAATTAGCACTTTAACTTGACAAGTGCTAAAAATAGTGTTAACATTAATCATGTAAGGAAGATAATTCCTGGTATTAATTAGTTTAATAATTGATATGATATTATTGAAAGGAAGATGATAATTATGACATTAATGCCTAGAAAAGATAGCCTAGATTTATTTGATGATATATTTGGAGGAAATTTCTTAAGTAAGTTTGATACTAATATGATGAGAACAGATATTAGAGAAAATGATAATAGTTATGTAATAGATGTTGATTTACCTGGATATGATAAAAATAATATTAAAGTAGACGTTACTGATGGATACTTAAATATTAGTGCCAAGATGAACAATGAACAAGATGATTCTGAAAAAGGTAAATATGTAAGACGTGAAAGATATTATGGAGAATGCTCTAGAAGTTTTTATATCGGTGATGATATTAAAACAGATGATGTTAAAGCCTCATTTAAAAATGGTATCTTAAGTTTAAATATTCCAAAGAAAACTGAAGAAGAAAAAGAATCCGAAAAGAATTATATTTCAATTGAAGATTAATTAAATGCAAACACCATTGTTTGCTTTTTTTTAGTTTTATGCTATAATATGCCATACATTAAGGGGGTTACTATAGTGGATAGATATTATATTGAAGAATATAATTTATTAGAAATACTAGATGACGAAATTAATAAGTATGGATCTAATTGGACATCAAAAGAAAAAGCAGATTATATTTATATTAGAATGTGCCAATTATTTAATTATGATGAAAGATGGAGATATACCAAAAACATTGAATTACGTAATAAAATCTTTGATAAATATCTTGATATTACTAAAGTTGACACAAAGAAAGTAGTTTGTAGTAGTTTCACTAATGCTTTTGCCGACGTAGTTAACACTTTATTGGTTGGAAATAAAGATTTTGATTGTGTCTTAACCTATGGAGAAGAATCTCATATGTATTCTAGTGCATTTCTTAGTGGTACTATTTGTACATATGATCCTATATTTTTTACTGATGATTTTCTTAATTCTAAAAAGAATTTACCTATTAAAGGAATAAAAATAAATAATACTGATGATTGGAAAGAAGAAATAGTTCAAGAGAAAAGTTTTAGAAAAATCGGCTATTCTAATAATGGTTTAAAGAAACTAAAAAACATCAGAGAAAATGCTCTTAATAATAGTTCTAATAATGAAGAATTTTTTGACTATTTAATTAAAAACCTAGATTTTAGTGACTTAGGTATATATGAATCAAATAATTTACTTAATATGCAAGCTAAGATTCAATATAATAAAAACTTTAATAATTTAGGAATAAATTTTGATCATTTTGAAACAAGTGATAATGAAATTATTTATAGATATAGTTATAATAATAAAGATAGATATGAGATGCATGAAGATAAAGGTAAAGTAAAAGTTCTTAAATTATGATAAAATATAGTAGGTGATTTCATGATAAAAGTAGAAAGTGAAGAAAAAATTAGAATAGATAATTATTTAACTAATAAATTAGATTTATCTAGGAGTAAAATTCAAAAATTAATTAAAGATGGAAATATTTTAGTTAATGATAAAGCAGTAAATAGTAATTATAAAGTTAAATTAGGCGATTTAATTGATATTTACTATGAAGAAGAACCAACAGATATCATTGGTGAAGATATTCCCTTGGATATCATTTATGAAGATAATGATTTATTAGTTATTAATAAAAAAAGTGGCATGGTAGTTCATCCTGCTCCGGGACATTATTCTGGAACTCTTGTTAATGCTTTAATTTATAGATATAATTTAAAAAGTGGCGAATCTTTTAGACCAGGTATTGTTCATAGACTTGATAAAGATACCAGTGGCTTAATGTTAGTAGCAAAAAATGAAAAAACTCATGAAAAACTTGCTAATATGATTAGTAAGAAAGAAGTAGAAAGAATTTATCTAGCAATAGTAGATGGACTAATAAAAAATGATTCTGGTACTATCGATGCTCCTATAGGTAGAGACATCAACAATAGACAAAAAATGGCAGTCACAGATATAAATGGTAAAAATTCAATTACACACTTCAAAGTATTAGAAAGATTTAAAAATAATACATTAATTGAATGCAAACTAGATACAGGTAGAACTCATCAAATAAGAGTACATATGTCATTTATCGGTTATCCAGTTAATAATGATTCTTTATACGGAAAAGGCAAATGTACAAGCTTTGGACAAATGTTACACTCATATAAAATAAAATTCAAACATCCAACTACTGGACAAGAATTGTCCTTTAAAGTTGAACCACCAAAAGAATTTCTAAATAAATTAAATAGTTTAAGAGAAGAAAATAAGACTGAAAATTAAATTTTCAGTCTTATTTAGTATAAACTTTTACTTTATCATAGATACTAAAGTCACTAGGATTTTTATCATATATTAATAATGAATCGCCTGTTCCAACTAAGTTATATTGTTTGTTAGCTTCTAAATTTGCTTTAGATATATTAATTCTTCCAGCATTATCAACTCTAACTGAATTAGTACTAGAATATAATAGGTTATATAAATCTAATATCTTTTTTTTATTATTTCTTAATACATTTATCCTTTGATTTGTACAATTTGTATCATCTAAAATTAATTGTGTCGTCTCTTGCATAGAATTAAGTAAACTTTTCATATTTTTTTCATTATAAACCCTAATAGAACCATCTTCTACAACATAATATAATATTTCATGTGGTTCAACGAAAGTAAATTTAGGTAATACTAATCTTCCTTTAGCGTCAATATGTCTTATATCATTCCCAAAAATTGGTTTTTCTCCAAACATTTATACTTTACCCCCTTTTTGATGTTACATATTATATCATAAATATATAATATTTTCAATTAAATATTTAATAGATATATAGTCAAAGATAAAATAGTAGCAAACAAACTTAACAATATATATAAATCTAATAAATTTTTCTTTTTATTTTGTAATAAAGAGGTTTCTTCATATAAAAATAAAGCTGATATAAAAGTTCCTAAACATGAAATAAATCCTAAGAAATTATTTTTTAAAATAAAAAATAGTATTGTAAAACTTTGATTAAATAAATAATTTATTAATAGAGTTATTTTATATGATTTTGGTATTTCTCTAAATTTATAATTAGTAACAATAAAGTATATTGTTAAAGCTATTAATAGATATGTAATAGTCCAAAAAATACCATAAAAATAACTTGGAGGTGTAAAAAAAGGTACTTTTATCCTATTAAAATAACTATAATCTATTGGAATAAAATAAGAAAAAAGCCAAGGTATTAAACATAATAAATATATAACAAAGTTTTTAAACACTTAATCATCTCCCTAATAATTATTTTATGTTTTTTAATTTTTAATATTCAAAATTATCCCATAAATATAAAATATAATTTATATAGACTAGAAATTTATTATAAAAGATTATATAATAAAGTAGATTTATTTTGACTTTATATCTTTGAATATAATGTTAGATAAGAAATTATATTTATATATTTGTTTGTTGATATAATAATTTTGGGAGGAAATTTAATGAAAGAAGAAATAATGATGGATGATAAAAACATTATTATTATGAAATTATTACATTATTTTATTACAGAAAAAAATTACAATCCAATAATTTTACAAGGCGTTGATAATGAAATATGGTTGGAAAATATAAATTCAGAATGTGAAATTGTAAGAATTGTTTCTGGAAATATATATAATGATGAACAATATGATTTTGATGTATTTAAAACAAAACGTATTTTAAAAAAAATAAAAAAGAAAACATTATCTTTGAATATGAATGTTTTTAGTATATTTTTAAATATGAGTGATAATGTTACCAGACAAATAGATAATAATCCTAAACTTTTAGGGATTAATATTAAAGATGAAGATGATATCAAAAAGAATAAAATATTAAAAAATATTTTCCCAGATTTACCTAAAAAAATGAAATATAGTGAAGAGGGGGTTGAATTATTTATGAAAATTACCAACGATATTAATAAGCATAATAAGGAAGATGCTAAAAAATTAGATAATGTATTTAAAAATAAAACACCATATATTACTTATTTTTTAATTGCTGTTAATATAATATTTTATCTTGTTCCTACACTTATGGGTAGTGATACTTATAAATATATTATAGATACATTCTGCATTCATGGTCCAAGTATTAGAGCAGGACAATATTATAGATTGTTAACTGGAATATTCTTACATGCTGACTTGATTCATTTATTTTGTAATTGCTATGCTTTATATGTTATAGGTCCACAAATTGAAAGCTTCTTTGGAAGAATTAAATATATAATTATTTATTTATTCTCTGGATTAACAGGAGCATTATTATCAATAACATTAAGTGGAAGTACCGGCGCTATTGGAGCAAGTGGAGCAATTTTTGGTTTAATGGGAGCATTGCTTTATTTTGGTTATTATTACCGAGTTTATTTAGGAAATGTTGTAAAAACACAAATTATTCCAATTATACTTCTAAATTTATTTATTGGTTTTGTTTCACCAGGAATTGATAATTTTGGTCACATTGGTGGATTAATAGGTGGAGCATTAATAGCCATGGCTCTAGGTGTAAAAGATAAATCAAGCAAATTTGAAGAAATCAATGGTTGGGTTATTTGCCTTATATTTTTAGCATTCTTATTATATATGGGCTTAATATTTGCAGGCAGGTAGGTGGAAATTTAAATGATTGATAATAAAACAAGATATATTAATGACAGACTTAATTATATAAGAAATCGTATAAACTCGACTGTAAAAGGTATGAACTATGAAAAATGCTACGAAATTGATATCAAAATAAAAAAACAACTAGAAAAGATCTATGATGAAAAGCAAAAAAATGAAAAAAAAGATCTGCTTTTTTATCAAAGTGTAAATAGTAAAGAAGAAAAAGAGTTAGAATTTTTAATTTTATATTATTATGCTTTATATAATGATAATTTGACTTTTTTTAAAAAATTAATAAAAGAAAAATACAATTTTCATAGCAATTTATATAATTTAAATTTATTTATTCTAGATAAAAGATTAATTAGTGCATTAAGTGAAGATGAGTTAATTAAATTATTAAAAGAATATCCACAAGAATTAAAAATGTTTTACATGCGATTAACTTATGCTAAGAAAACAAGTATAATTAATAAAAAAGAATTATTACAAGAATATAATGAATTAGAAAAGCAATTATTATTTTCAAAATATTTATCCACTGATGATCTAAAAGTAATAAATAATAAATTAAGTAAAATATCATCAATGCTCAATAACAAATTAGATTACAAATATAATGAAGAAGAAATAAAAAAATATCTTAGAGACTTTGCTTATATTGTAAATCACAATCCAAATATATTTCATACACATGATAATGAATCACAAAATTTAACAAGTTTAGTTACACCAAAATCTATAGATATTTTTGGTTGTGATGGTTTAATTAATTTAAATGACAATCAAAAAATAATGATTGATAGGAACTATTATCATAAATGCAATAATTGTTATAATAGATTAAAAGAAATATTTACTAAATATCCAAATTATCATTCTAATTTAATTTTTTCAGATGAATTTTTAAATAATTTTACCAATGAAGAAATTGTTAATCTTAACCCTGATTTGGAAAAACTATTTAGAAAAGCTGATGAAAATGGCAGTATCTCTAAAGTTAAAATATTACTTGATAATGGTTTTGATTACAATTTGCTTGATGAAGCTTTACTTAGAACATTAAAAGTAGATGAATTATTTAACTTATTTGACAAGTCTAAAAATAAAATAAGAAAGTTATTGCAATATAAAAGAAGACTATCAAAACTATCTGATGAAAGAGAAACTATAAATTCTAAAATTAAAAAAATTGCTATAAAAGATATAAATAAACAAGATATAGTAAGAAAAGTACGATAATATTTGTTGTAATTAATTATTTTAAATGATAAAATTAAATTAAATATAGTGAGGTGATAATTATGCCAAATGAAAAGACTAGTTTATTTAATTTATCTGAAATGGATACAGAACTTACTAGAAAAGTTTTAAGCGAAGTTTATGATTCTTTAAAAGAAAGAGGTTATAATCCTACTAATCAAATTGTTGGATATTTAATTAGTGGAGATCCTGGTTATATTTCCAGTTATAAAGATGCTAGAAGCAAAATTCAAGAAATCGATAGAGCAAAAATTGTAGAAATTCTCTTTGAAGAGTTTCAAAAGAACAATAAGTAATGAGATATTTAGGACTTGATTTAGGAAGCAGAACTCTAGGCATTGCTGTAAGTGATAAGACAGGATTAATAGCAACTTCTTATAAAACTATTAGGCATAATGAAGAATATGATAAATTAGTTAATATAGTTAATGATTTAGTCGATGAACTAGAAATTGATACTATTGTACTTGGTTTCCCAAAAAATATGAACAATACAATTGGATTTAAGGGAGAATTAAGTTTATCTTTCAAAAAAATGTTAGAAAATAAAATAAAAATACCAATATACTTAGAAGATGAAAGATTAACAACAGTTACTGCTAATAATGTATTAATCAGTGGCAACGTCTCAAGAAAGAAAAGGAAAAAAGTAGTAGATAGTTTAGCAGCAACGATAATACTACAAAGTTATTTAGATAGGAGAGATAAATGATGAAAAAAAACACTTTTTCAATGTTAGATGAAAATGGAAATGAAGTAGTTTATGATGTTTTATTTACCTTTGAAAGTGAAGAAACTCATAAAAATTATATAGTTTATACAGATAATCAAAAAGATGAATCTGGTAATATAGAAGTTTATGCTTCAATTTATTATCCTGATGACCCAAAAAGCAAACTTGAAGCGATAAAAACTGATAAAGAATGGAAAGTAATTGAAACAATACTAGATACATTACAAGAAGAAGTTAGAAACAAAAAGAATAATGAAAATAATGGGCAATAACTCTTTATTTTTACTGGAGGGATTATGGCAATTAAAAAAGTTAGACCAAAGCCAATACTTTTCGAAATTATCATTGGAATAATCCTACTACTAATAGGCATTATTTGGTTGTATTTAACTAGTCCAGTTGACAGAAATGATGATAATGAAGTAGAGGTAAAAATTACTAGTGGAGTAGGTATTATTGAAATTAGTAATATCTTAAAAGAAAAGAATTTAATTAAAAGCAAAAATTTATTTAGAATTTATACTAAAATATACAGTAACAAATCATTAAAAGCCGGGACTTATAAATTAAAAAGAAGTATGAGTTTAGGTGATATCGTTAGTGCCTTAGAAAAAGGAAGCACTTATAATCCTGATAACTTAAAGCTAACATTTAAAGAGGGACAAAGAATCACTGATTATGCTAAAGTTATAAGTGATAATACAAATTATAGTTATGAAAATGTAATAGCACTATTTAGAGACAACAATTACATGGCTGAATTAATTAATAAATATTGGTTTTTAACAAATAATATTTTACAAGATGGTATATATTACTCTTTAGAAGGATATTTAGCACCTGATACTTATTATTTTGAAAATGATGTAACAGTCAAAGAAATAATAGAAAAAATGTTAGATGAAGAAGATGACAAATTAACAAAATACAAAGTTTCTTTAGGAAATAATATTCATTATTATTTAACAATGGCTTCTATTATAGAACTAGAAGGAAAAACATTAGAAGATAGGCAAAATATTATGGGAGTATTTAACAATAGAATCAATGCTGGAATGCATTTGGGCAGTGATGTAACAACCTATTATGCTTTTCAAGTCCCATTATCTGGAAAATTAAGCAGTGCACAATATAATACTACAAATCCCTATAATACAAGACCAACTAGCAAAGTAGGTCCACCAATTGGACCAATTTGTAATCCATCTATTTTAAGTATAGAAGCAGCTCTTAATCCAATAAATAATAATTACTTATACTTTGTTGCTGATAGTGAAGGAAAAGTTTATTATTCTAAGACTAATGAAGAACAAAACTCTATTATTCAAGAACTTATTAGAAAAGGCAAATGGAATGGGTAGGAAATGATTAATATGGAAGATGACATTAACTCAATAAAAGAATATGCATATGCAAATAATATTCCTATTATGCAAGATGAAGGAATTAATTATTTGATTAATTATATTAAAGAAAATAATATAAAAAACATTTTAGAGATAGGAACAGCTATAGGCTATTCTGCAATTATGATGTGCATGGCTGATAAAGATGTTTCAGTAGTAACAATTGAAAGAGACGAAAAAAGATACTTAGAAGCAATTAAAAATATAAAAAAGTTTAAATTAGAAGAAAGAATACACTTAATTTATAATGATGCTTTAGAAGTAAAACTAAATAATCAATATGATTTAATTTTTATTGATGCTGCTAAAGCTCAAAACAAAAATATCTTTGAAAGATTTGAAAAAAATTTAAGAGAAAGTGGAACAATAATAACTGATAATATGAATTTTCATGGTCTAATATTTGAAGATGAAAAAAATATTACTAGCAGAAATCTTAGACAATTAGTCAGAAAAATTAAAGATTACCGTATATTTTTAGAAAATAATGTTTATTATGAAACAGAAATATTAAATATTGGTGATGGTATAGCTATTAGTATTAAAAAATAATGGGAGGCGGTATTATGCAATTAGTTCAATTTCTTGATTGCAATGATACTTTAGGAACTTGTTGCAATGATTATGGACTTGTTGGTATACTAGACGTTTCTAGAAAATTAATGAATTTAATACAACTAATAGTTCCAATTATTTTGATAATAATGTTTGCTGTTCAATTAACAAATATGGTTATCAATCCAGAAGATAATAAATTAAAAAAAGGACTATATAATAAATTTATTGCGGCTGTTATTGTTTTTATGATTCCAATTATAACAGATGCAGTATTAAAAATGATGCCAGAACAGTTTTCAATACCAGCATGTTGGGAACAAGCTAAAGTTTCTGCTGAAGTAGTTAGAAGTCAAAATAATACATATATTAGTATAAATGATAATAGTAGATTATCTCCTGTATTACCTAACTATGATTCTTATAAAAATGGTAGCAGTGATAATGATAGTGGTAGTGCCTCAACTGGTACTGGTCAAGGTAGTGCGACAGGAAAAGCCATAGTTAGTTATGCCAAACAGTTCGTTGGTAATCGTTATGTTTGGGGAGGAACATGGAATGGAGAATTACCATATACAGGAACAGATTGTAGTGGTTTTGTTCAAGGAGTCTATAAACATTTTGGTATTAGCTTACCAAGGGATACCTACTCACAATGGGCTGCTAAAAGCACCTATACATTAGTTAATGGAGAAATTAAAGCCGGTGACTTAGTAATGTATGATGGCCACGTTGGAATACTTACCGGAAATGGTAATGAGATTGTTCATGCTAAAGGCCGTAAATGGGGAATAGTAGTTGATTCTGATTATCGCAAATGCTCATCTCATGCTATTCTGGGAATCATGAGAATAAATGGTGTAAATTAGGAGGAAAGATATGTTTGAAATAGAAAATAGACATGCTCCTAAAAATAGAAAAACAAATAAAATAAATAATAAACTACAAGAAAATACAAAAAAATCATTAATTTTTGCAGGAGCAGCAGCAATCATAGTATTTATAATTTCATATATATATATTACAAAACAAAATGAAAATTACAACAACATTAAGGAACAAAAAAGTAATTATATTGTTTATACTAAATATACAAATAATGACAGTAAATTTTCTCAAAATATTCCATATGTTAATTTAAAAGGTAATACTGCTAAATTAATTAATTCAGATATAGATTTATTTGTATCTGAATTTAAAAATCAAAAGAAAAATATAATTTCTTATGAATATGATATTAGTGGTATAATTCTTTCTATTATTGTTAAAGCTGGTGACTATAATACAGAATACTCTCCAAGAGTATATGCTAGAAGTTATAATATTAATCTAAATACCCTAGAAGCAATTGATAATAAGAATTTACTTAGTTTCTTTGGTATTGATGAAACTACAGTGGAAAGCTTAATTGAGAATAAATTTAAATATTTTTATAATGATTTATTAAAAAATAATTATTATGTTGAAGAAGAATGTAATTACAAATGTTTTTTAAAATATCGTGAAGTTGATAATTACTTAGATAATATTTCTTACTATATAAAAAATGGAAACTTATATGCTTATAGACCATTTATAATATATTCCATATTTGGTGAAGAAGAATATTTTACAGAAGATAGTTACAAATTTTTATTAGTTGAAACAGAAAAAAACAAAAAAGAAGAGTAGTCTTCTTTTTCTATTATATAGTATAATATCTTATAAATTGGAGGTGTTTAATTTGAAACTATTAATTGAAACTAGTAATAAGAATGATATTGACCTAGATTGTGATGGAATAATTTTACCATTAAAAGATTATTCTGTTGAAAGTATAACTTACTATACATTAGATGAGATAGAAGTAATAAGTAAAAAGACTAATAAAGAAATATTTATTAAAATAAACAAAAATCTTATGAATAAAGATATACCTAATATAAAAGATATATTAATTAAGTTAGATAAGATTAAAATATCCGGAATATTCTTCTATGATTTAGCAATTCTACAATTAGTTAGAGAATTAAACTTAAGTATTAATCTTGTTTGGAATCAAACTCATATGGTTAATAATTATAAGACATGTGATTATTACTATAGTAAGGGAATTAAGTATGCTCTTCTTGGTAAAGAAATTACTTTAGAAGAAATACAAGATATAATTAGAAAAAGTAAAATAAATTGTATGGTAGAAGTAGTCAGTAAACCAAGTGTTGCTGTATCATATAGACATCTAATTACTAATTATTATAAGGATTTAGGAAAAACAAGTACTAATAAATTGCAAATAAAAGAAAAAGTTAGTGGACTAAAATTTGATTTAGAAGAAGATAATAATGGAACAAGTTTCTTTTTAGATACTATTACTAATGGAACAAGTATAATTAAAGATTTATATCAAGCAAATTGTCCATATATAATTATGAGAGAATATGGAATAGATAATTTTAAGGAACTAGTTGCAGATACCATGAAATATACATCTAATAAGTGTATTGACGATGATTATATAAATAAATATAAAAAGTTAGGAGATAGTACTAATTTCTTTTTTAAGAAAACTATTTATAAGGTGAAGTAAAATGAGTAAAAAAATTGAATTATTATCTCCAGCTGGAGATATAGAAAGATTAAAAGTAACTTTATTATATGGAGCAGATGCTGTATATATTGGTGGACAGAAATATAGCCTAAGAGCTAATGCTACTAATTTTAGTATTAATGAAATAAAAGAAGGTTGTAACTTTGCTCATAAATTAGGTAAAAAAGTACATTTAACTTTAAATATTGTTTTTCATAATGAAGATATGTCTGGTGTAAAAGAATATATCAAAGAAGTAGTAGATGCTGGAATTGATGCTTTCATTGTAAGTGATCCCTTTATCATTTCTTATATTAAGAAAAAGTATCCAAATGTAGAAGTTCATTTATCCACACAAAATTCAACAACTAATTATAAAGCGGTAGAATTCTTCGAAGGAGAAGGAGTAGACAGAGTAGTTCTTGCTCGAGAATTATCTAAAGATGAAATTTCTTATATAATTAAAAATACCAATGTAGATATAGAAACTTTTATTCATGGAGCTATGTGTACTTGTTTTAGTGGTAGATGTGCTCTATCAAATTATGTAACTAATAGAGATGCTAATCGTGGTGGATGTGCCCAGGTTTGTCGTTTTGCTTTCCAAGTAAAAGATGAAAAAGATTTTACAATGGCTACTAAAGACATGAATATGGCAAAATATATTGGTGATTTAATAGATATTGGTGTTACTAGCATGAAAGTAGAAGGCAGAATGAGATCCCTTTACTATCTAGCAACAGTTATTGGAACTTATCGTAATATAATAGATGACTACTATGATGAGACTTTAACAGAAGAAAAAATAAAAATATATGAAGATCGTTTAGCAAAAGTAGCCAATAGAGAAACAAGCTCCCATTATTTCTTAAAAGAAGCTGACTATACTGATCAATATTATACTGGCAGAGTAGAAGTATCAAATCAAGATTATTTAGGACAAGTAATTAGTTATGATAAAGATAAACAATTACTTAAATTTATTGAAAGAAATTATTTTGAAGTAGGAGATACAATTGAAGTATTTACACCAGCCGGAGAACATTTAGATTTTATTTTAGAAGAATTGTTTGATGATGAAATGAATAGTATCCCAGTCGCTAGACATCCCGATAATATTTATTATTTAAGAGTAGATACATTAATTAATATACCAACATATTCTATGATAAAAATTGTCTCTAGGAGGAAAGATAATGAATAATATTGACATATTTAAAAATAATTTTTTAAACAAAGAAAGCTATTTAAGTAAATTTGCTACTAAAAATGAAGATGCTATTAGAATAAAAAAAGAAGATATGAGTAATGATATTAGACCAGAATATTTTCATGATATAGATAGAATTATTTATTCTTTAAGTTATACAAGATATTTAGATAAAACACAGGTTTTTACTGACAGCGGAAATGACAATATAAGTAAAAGAATAACTCATGTTCAATTTGTTAGTAAAGTTGCTAGAACAATTGGAAGAGCTTTAAATTTAAATGAAGATTTAATTGAAGCCATTGCTTTAGGACATGACATTGGTCACACTCCTTTAGGCCATTCTGGAGAAGCTATGATCAATGAAATTTCATTACGTGAGTTAGGAGAATATTTTGCTCATAATATTGAAAGTGTTAGAGATTTAATGTCTATAGAAAATAATGGAAAAGGACTCAATTTAACTATCCAAGTATATGATGGAATTATGTGTCATAATGGAGAAATATTAGAACCAATTTATAAACCACAAAAAAAAGATTTGAAAGAATTCATAAAAGAATATAATTTAGCATATAAAGATTTAAAAGCATCAAAAAAGTTTAGACCAATGACCCTAGAAGGTTGCGTTGTAAGAATAAGTGATATTATTGGTTATATTGGAAGAGACATAGAAGATGCCATTATGTTAGGTGTCATTAATAGAGAAGAAATACCTACATCTATCAGCTCTGTACTTGGTAGAACTAATAAAGAAATAATTAATACAATTATCTTAGATATAATTAACAATAGTCTAAATAGGCCATATATTAAATTAAGCGATAATGTATTCAAAGCTATTCTTGAACTAAAAGATTTTAATTATAAACATATATACAAATATAGTTTAACTGATAAACAAAGATTATATTATAAAGAAGGTATGAATAAATTATTTAATAAATATTTAAGTGATATTGAAAATAATAATATTGATAGCGAAATATTTAAAGTATTTTTAAATATGCAATGTGATGATTATTTAAAAAACACTTCAGATAAAAGAAAAGTAATAGATTTTATTGCCGGTATGACTGATGACTATTTTATTGATAAAGTAAAATTAATAT
>OMUM01000106.1 GCA_900314225.1 uncultured bacterium
TTGATAAAGATGGAAATATTATTGAAGGAGAAGAACAAATTACCGAAGCTCATCATCAATTTGAAAAAATATTTTACAAAAAAGAGCCAAAAGTATTAAATGAAGTATTAACTTCTATTAAAGAAGCTGACTTAATAATATTTAGTATGGGTAGCTTATATACAAGTATTTTACCAAATATTATTTGTAAAGAAGTAGAAGATGCTCTAAATAAAACAAAGGCGCCAATTATGTATACTTGCAATATTGTAACTCAACCAGGTGAAACAGATAACTTCACAGTAGGAGATCACGTAAAACTTTTAAATAGATATTTAGATAAGAAAAAAGTAAATGTCGTAATAGCAAACAATGCTAAAATCGATGAAGAAATGGCTAAAAAATATGAAAGTGAGGAACAGAAAGATCCTGTTTTAATTGATTATTCTGAACTAGAAAAAATTGGAGTTGAATTAATCGAAGCCGACTTACTAACAATTGATGATAACACTTTAAAACATGATAGTTTAAAATTAAGTTCTCTTATTTTTTCATATTTAATGAGAAGATAATGTCCTTTACTGTAAAAATAAAAGAAGAAATATCTAATATCAAAAGTACTAAATCAGAACTAATTGCTGAAGTATCTGCTTATATAAAAAATAATGGAGTAATAACAGCTAATAAAATAACACTTGATACCGAAATAAAATCAATAGTTGATAGAATGGTAGATTCAATTGAATTAATAACTGATATTAATCCTAAAGTAGAAGTAATAGAAAATTTAAATTTTAGTAAGAACAATCTATATCAAATAACTATTTCTGAAAATATAAATGCTCTATTAAAAGACTTAGGTATACTTGATGAAAATAATAGAAGATTACCTATAGTTCCAGAATATATTGTTGGAGCTAATGAAGAAATAAGAGCTTATATTAGAGGTGCCTTTTTTGCAAGTGGTAGTGTAAGTGATCCAAAAGTATCTAGATACCATTTTGAATTACTTACTCAATTTAAAGAAGAAGCAGTTTTTCTACAAAAGTTATTAAATTTATTTGACTTAAATGCCAAAATTTTAAGTCGTGAAAAAGGTTATATGATATATATTAAAGAATCAGAAAAAATAAGTGATTTATTAAAATTAATAGGTGCCAACAATGCCGTCATGTATTATGAAAATGTAAGAATTTATAGAGATCAAAAAAATAAAACTAATAGATTAAATAATATGGAACAAGCAAATACCGATAGAGCCTATGAAACAGCTAATGAACAATTAAAGCAAATTGAAATAATTGAAGAAAATGATGGTATTAATTTGCTAGATGATCGAGCAAAAATTGCTTTAGAATATCGCAAAAAATATCCAGAGTCTTCCATGAAAGAATTAGCTGAAATAATAACTGAAGAAACAGGAAAACATTTATCAAAATCTGGTATTAATCATCGCTTTAGAAAAATAAAAGATCTAGCCGAATCATTCCAGAAGATGAAAGGAAACTAATTATTTTAAGATTTTATCAATAAGTCCAAATTCTATTGCTTCATCTACTGACATATAATAATCTTTTTCAATTACACTCTCAATTTTTTTAAGAGTGTTTTTTGTGTTTTTTGCTAATATTTTATTCAATTTATTTTGTAATAGTAAAATTCTATCAGTTGTATTTTTTAAATCACTTGCCTGGCCACTAACTCCACTTAATACTTGATGAATCATAATCTGTGCATTTTCTTGAGCATATCTTTTCCCGTCAGTTCCCCCAGCCAGTAAAAAAGCACCCATACTAGCAGCCATTCCCATAACTACTGTGCATACATCACTCTTAATAAACTTCATAGTATCATAAATTGCCAATCCACTAGAAACATTTCCTCCATTAGAATTAATATATAAATAAATATCACTATGTGATAAAGAATCTAAATATAACAATTCTGCAATTATAGTATTTGCTAAAACATCATCAATTGTTCCTGTAATAAAAATAATTCTTGACTCAAGTAACTTAGAATAAATATCATAAGTTTTATTCTTTTCAATAATCATTGGAATATATTCCATCATATCACCTAATAAATTATAGTGTAAACTAAGAAAAATATACATATAATATAATCATAAAATATGATATACTAAAATAGATAATAAAGGGGATGTTAAAATGATAGATACTGTTCAAGTAACAATCAATAACAAAATTTACAAATATAGTAAAGATGTAACACTATTAGAAATTTATAAGGAGCATCAAACAGAATTTAAATATCCAATTATTTTAGCAAAAGTAAATAATAGATTGAGAGAGTTATCAGCTAAAATAAAAGAAAATTCAACAGTGGAATTTATTGATTTAACTTCATCTGAGGGAAATAGAACTCATATTAATGGACTAGTTTTTATGATGATTTATGCTATTAAAAAATTATTTGGAAAAAATGCTAATATACTAGTTCAACATTCTCTAGATAAAGGAATATACATACAAACTACATTTAAAATAAATGAAGAAGATATTCTTGAGTTAAAAAATGTTATGAATGAGATAGTAAAAAAAGATTTACCAATTACAAAAGTAACAATTGATCGTATAGAGGCAATGAATTATTTTAAAACTATAGGTAATGAAATAAAAGCAGAAACTTTAAAATATAATACTGATAATTATATTACTTTATATCGTTTAGGAAACATTTATGATTATTTTTATAATTTAATGCCACCATCTACTGGAAAATTAAAAGATTTTGATCTTACTTATATTAAAGACAATGGGATTTTATTACGTTTTCCGACCATTTATGTAAATAACAAAATAGAAAAATATCATCCACATCCACATATGTTTGAAGTTTTTGCTGAATATAAAGAATGGGCAAAATTAATAGGAGTAAGTAACTCAGTTGATTTGAATAGAGTAGTTTCAACTGGAAAAATAAGTGAACTAATAAAAATAGATGAAACACTTCAAAGCAATAGATTATTAAATGTAGCTAAAACAATAAATAGCAAGAAAAACAAAGTAAAAATTATTCTAATGGCTGGTCCATCATCTTCTGGCAAAACAACAACATCGAAAAAATTATGTATGTATTTAAAAAGTTTTGGCTTAAATCCTAAGACAATAGGAATGGATGACTATTTTGTTGAGAAAAAAGACACTCCTAAAGATAAGAATGGAAATTATGATTTTGAATGTTTAGAAGCAATAGATTTAAAATTATTTGATAAAGTAATATCTGAATTATTAGAAGGAAAAAGTGTAAAAATCCCATCTTATAATTTTATTTTAGGGAAAAAAGAATTTAATAATGAGATGCAATTAAAAGATAAAGACATATTAATTATTGAAGGAATACATGCACTAGATCCTAAAATACTTCAAAATATTCCAAGAGAGAAAAAATTTAAGATATATATATCACCATTAACAGAACTAAATATTGATAATCATAATCGTATATCTACTGCTGATAATAGGCTTTTAAGAAGAATAATAAGAGATAATAGAACAAGAAATTATAGTGTTGAAAATACAATAAAACAATGGAAAAGTGTAAGATTAGGTGAAGAAAAATATATTTTTCCATATCAAGATGAAGGGGATGCTACAATTAATTCAGCGGCAATCTATGAAATCGGTGTTTTAAAAACTTATGCTGAACCATTATTATATTCTGTAGAAAGTGGTTCACCATATTATGAAGAAGCTAAAAGATTAATAAACTTTTTAAGACTATTTTTACCTATACCATCAGAATCTATTCCTGAAGATGCTGTAATTAGAGAGTTTATTGGTGGAAGTTATTTTGAATAATTAACATTTTCTGTGAAAAAAATAATTATAAATAAAACATCCACAAATGTTGTGGAAAAAGTAGTTTACACTTTTAGAATAAAAAAATATTGTAATATATTGAAAGAAAAAAGCTAAAAATATATAATGAAAATATAGGAGGATTGAAATGATAAAAGTAGCAATCAATGGATT
>OMUM01000108.1 GCA_900314225.1 uncultured bacterium
GATATTTTATTACAAAATTGAAAATATGTTCTTCTTTATTGCACTAAAATAAATTATTTGCTATTATTTATATGTATAGGAGGAAATTGACATAATGAAGAAAAAAATATTAATTAGTTTATCTGCCCTTTTATTAATTTCAACAATTACAACCGGATGTGGAAAGACTGCCGAAGTTAAAAATGGTGCCAAAGTAGCAGTATCAACTAATGAAGAAAAAATTACTGCCACTGAGTACTATGATGAAATAAAAAAAGATAGTATTTCTAAGTTAATAAATATGATTGATAAAGGAATATTAGAAAAAAAATATAAATCAGATGATAAAGAAAATGAAGCTGTAAAAAAACAAATTGACCAAATAAAACAAAATTATGGTAGTAACGAATCAACCTATAAAAGTGTATTACAAAGTTATTTTGGAGTATCTTCAGAAGATGAACTTGAAGATATGCTAAGACTAGAATATAAAAGAAATGAAGCCGTAAAAGACTACATCAAAAAAAATATCAAAGATGATGAGATAAAAAAATACTATGAAGAAAATATCTATGGAGAAGTTAAAGCTAGTCAAATATTAATAAGTTCTTCAGCTAAATCAAATGCAACAGATGACGAAAAAGCTAAAGCCGAAGAAAAAGCTAAGAAAAAAGCTGAAGAAATCATCAAGAAATTAAACAAAGGAGAAGATTTTGCAAAACTTGCTAAAAAATATTCAGATGATGATGCAACAAAGTCTAATGGTGGAGACCTCGGCTATTTCGATTTAAGTGATATGGAAGAAACATTCGGTAATGCCGTTAAAAAGCTAAAAGTTAATGAATACACAAAGGATCCAGTAAAAACAACTTATGGTTACCATATCGTTTTAAAAACTGGTGAAAAAGATAAACCAAAATTAAATAAAGTAAAAAGTAAAATAAAAGATAAACTAACAGATGAGAAAATAAATTCTTCAAATACTATTTATTATGAAACATTAATGAATATAAGAGAAGATGAAAAAATCAAATGGAATGATGATTCTTTAAAAAAAGCTTATGAAGATTATATGAATAATTTAATTAAACAAGCAAATTCATCAACAACTTCAACAAATAATTAAGAGAGTTAAAATAAATTTAACTCTCTTTTTTTTCATACTTTAAACCTTTTTGATATAAACCTTGTTTAATTCTTCTATCCAACTCATCACCAGAATATTTTCTACTAAGTCTTCTATATAACTTATTATATTCTCTTTCAGCTAATTCATCATCATTAGAAAAATCATAATTATTTAAAATTTTATTAATAATATAACTATCATATCCTAATAATTTTAAATCATTAAATATCTTTTGCTTTAAAACACTACCACCCCTACTATGATTAATCTTTATCTTTTTAACAATTAATTTATTAATTCTATCAATCTGCTCTTCTTCACTAAATAAACTAATCTCATCACTAATAATATTACTATCAATTTTCTTATCAAATAAATCCTTTTCTATTCTATGAGGTCCATGATTAGTAGTAACCATTTGATTATTAATATAGCTTCTAGCAAACTCTCGATCATTCAAATAGCCATCTTTTAATAATCTATTAATAGCTTTATCAATATATTCTTCTGGATATTCTTTTTTTTCTAATAAACTTCTTAATTCAAACTCACTCCTAAATCTATTCTTTATACAATTAAGTGCTACATAATATACTTCACATTCTAAATTATATAAATTAATACTATTTAAATCCTTTTCAAATATCTCTTTACTAAGTAATAAATTAAATTTCAAAATGGTATCCTCATACAAAGCAAGTGTCTTACCATTATCTAATTCAACATTATATATTCCTTTATTTTTCTTTCTATATTTAATAATTTTCATGACATCACCTATTTCAAGTATAACACTAAAAGAAAAGAAAAGATTATTTATCTTTTCTCTTGACCTTAATTAAACCATTCGCAACTTCTTCAAGTGCTCTACCAATATTTCTTTCACTTTTATACTCGTTTTCTGGCATTTGTAAATATCCGTCTTTGGCGATTTGTTTACTTCTTCTAGCTGCAATATGAACAAGTTCATATTTAGAATCAACAATATTAAGTAATTTATCTATTGAAGGATATATCATTAATATCACACTCCCTAATTATAGGTTAAAACTATTCTATGTAAATTACAAGTTAATTTACATAATTAGACGAATATATTTACAATTATTATTCAGTAAATAAAGACTAGATTATACATAACTAGTCTTTACAAATACTACCTAAATTGACAACATGAACCACATTGAATACTACTACAAACATTTTCTTCAGAACAAGTATAACATGGTCTATAAGTATGTTTATAAATATGATGATTAATTATACGTGTATGTATTGGACAAACATGTGGCACTTCATGTACAAAAGTTCTATTAATTACTCTTTGTTGAACAGGTTGTCCCATAGCCTCACCCATTGGCATAGGCTGATTCATACTAGGACCATTACTAACATTAACATCAACATCCATATCATTATTTACATAATTATTATTGCCATCAATATTATTTTCCATACTCATATTTTGAAAATATTCATTATTATACATTTTATACCTCCTAAAGTATCTTATGTAAATAATAAATAACTTCCACAAAAAAACGCCTTAAAAAGGCATTTTAAAATTTCCATTACTCATCTGCTTCATCATTTTTTTCATTTCATCAAATTGCTGAAGTAACTTATTTACCTCTTGAACTGAAGTGCCTGATCCTTTCGCAATCCTAGTTTTTCTACTTGCTTTAATTATCTCAGGATGTTTTCTCTCACTAGGAGTCATTGATAAAACAATTGCTTCAACATGAGCCATCTGCTTTGGATCAATTTTCACATCATTTAAACCCATCTTTTTTGCTCCAGGAATTAATTTAATTAAATTTTCAAGTGGTCCCAATTTTCTAATCTGTTTCATAGTAGATAAAAAGTCTTCTAAATCAAATTTACCTTTCATCATTTTATCAGCTGTTTTCTCTGCCTCTTTCTCATCGATTGCATCAGTTGCCTTTTCAACCAATGAAACAATATCACCCATTCCTAGAATTCTTCCAGCCATTCTTTCAGGATCAAATGAATCAAGTCCATCTAATTTCTCACTAACACCAATAAACTTAATAGGTACATTAGTTAAATGTCTAACAGATAAAGCAACTCCACCTCTTGTATCTCCATCTAACTTAGTTAAAATAACACCAGTCAAAGGTAATTGATCATTAAATCCAGTTATTACATTAATAGCATCTTGTCCCATCATAGCATCTAAAACAAGTAATATCTCTTGTGGATTAACTTCTTTTCTTATATTTTTTAATTCGTCCATCAATTCTTCATCTACATGAAGTCTACCAGCAGTATCAATAATTACATAATCATAATTGTTTTCTTTAGCATACTCTACAGCATTACAAGCTATTTCTACAGGATTCTTTTTACCTTCTTCATAAACTTCAATATTAAGTTGTTTACCAAGTTGTTTTAACTGATCAATTGCTGCTGGTCTATAAACATCTCCTGCTACCAATAGAGGCTTTTTACTACATTTCTTTCTTAAATAATTAGCAAGTTTTCCAGCTGTAGTAGTTTTACCAGAGCCCTGTAAACCAACTAACATAAGTATTGCAGGATCTCCATCTAAATTTAATGGTTTACTTTCTCCACCCAGTAATTCAGTTAACTCGTCTTTAACAATTTTTACAAACATATCTCCTGGATTAATACTTGAAACCACTTCTTCGCCTAAAGCTTTTTCTTTAACAGTATTAGTAAACTCCTTTACTACTTTATAGTTAACATCAGCTTCCAATAAAGCAAGTCTAATCTCTCTCATCATATCAGATATATTATCTTCAGTTATTTTCCCATAACCCTTAATCTTATGAAGAGCATTTTGTAATCTATCTCCTAATGTTTCAAACATAATTCATCACCTATAATCTATTATAACAAATACTAAATCTTTGTAAAAGAAAAAGTACTCGAAAAGAGTACTTATGCAAAGTCATCACCAGTTTCACCATAATTATCGTTATCAAGAGCTAAGTTTGATATACCTAAACTATTACTATTATTTAAACTAACTTGACCAGAAGACATATTAGTAACATTTAATTGTTGATTATTTTTTTGTAAAGCAACATTTGAACTTGATAAATTTCCAGTAATTACAGGTCCACTTAAATCTAAAGGAGTATTACCAATATCTTTTGAATTATTAACTTCTGGTAAAGAAGATGAAGTAGAATTAATATTACTTTGAATTACTGGAGTAGACTCCGACTTAACAGATTGACTTGTTTGAACAACACTTGCAGATGGTTGATCATTAGAAATCTCTGGAGCAGCCACAACTTTTTCTTCACTAGGAAATTCACTAACTTGATTAACAGGATTAGTAATATAATTATTGCTAGTTTGTTGCTGAGTACTATTTGCACTAGAAATATCATTTACCACAAAAGATGAAGTATTAGGGTTAGACATACCTTTCATAACAGCCATATTCATTAAGTTTTCAACAGAATTGGAATTACTAATGCTCTGAGAACTAGGTAAAGAAATATTATTATTATTATTAATATTATTTAAATTATTTAATTTATCTCCAATACCACTACCCCAAATTCTAACAACATCACAGTTACTAGATAAAGGTGAAGGATCGGGCATTTGCATCTTCACTATCAAAGGTATTTTAAAACCAAGTCCAAATCCTAAACAAGTACCAGCTTGTAATGATTTTTGTTTTTCAATAATATCATCAGTAATATGAGGAACCATTTTACGTATATAATCTACATCCATTGGATGATTAATTTTAAATATTAAGAAATTTGTACACTGAGATATAACAGTATCAGATATTTCTACTGGTCTTTGTGAAATAAGTCCAAGAATTACAGCATATTTACGACCTTCTTTAGCAATTCTTTCAAATATATTATATCCAAATAAAAATCTATCTCTATCATCTTGAATATATCTATGAGCCTCTTCAAGTATTATATGAAAAGGAATACTACCTCTATTTTTTAATCCTTTAGCAAAATCAAATATAAGTCTTGAATAAATTTTTGTAAGTACTTTAGCAAAATCATCATCTATATCATTTAAATTAATATTAACAATTTGATATTTTTTACCATTATCTATTAACAAAGAAGAAAGAAAAGTTTCAAGTGATACATAATCTTTAACATCAAAATACTTTGCATTTTCACCAACTATTAATGAATGCAATCTAACTCTAATAGTTACAGCATCACCATAAGTTTGTTCATTTCTAAGCCAACCTTCACTAATTAAAGTAAAATTAAGTGCTTTCTCTAATGTATCTAATGTATAAAAAACTCCTTTATGTGGTTCATAATTATCATATTCATCTTTTATAAATGATGATAGATATTCATTCATTAAAACACTTTCAGTAAAATTACCAGAATTATCAATTAAAAAACACTCTCTAAATTTTCTAACATATCCAATTCCTTGTACAGGAGCTTCTAGATTAAATTGTTCGGTTGAACAACTAGCAAGAATTGAGAAAATTTCATTTCTTTTATTTGGAGCAGTTTCATTGGTATATAAAATAGTCATAATAGCTTTAGCAATTAAATGATTTTTATAAGCTGTAGCATCCATATCATTTTGACTAAAAACTAAAGCTAATTTTAACATTCGCTCAATTATTGGTAATTGTGAATGAGATGTACATTGTAAAAGTAATGCCATATCATCTTTATTTAATAAATATATTGGTAGTCTTAACTTTTCACCTATTCCATCAGTCTCATTAGTACTAATATATCTATAATTAAAATTACTATTAATAGAATTCAAATTACTAAAAGCATTATAATATTCACCTGAAGAATCAAATATAAAAATATTAGCTTTATAAGGATTTAATCTTTTATCATGAAACATATTTTGAAAAAGACGTGATACACCACAAGATTTTCCTGAACCAGTATTACCAAATATAGCAAAATGATTACTAAAAAAGTTATTAACATTTAAATATATTTTTGTATTATCATACAATGGACTTTGTCCTAATTCCATAAATCCAGCTTCATCTTTTCCCATAAACATTGGTACTTCTTCTGGCTTAATTACACGAATATTAGCATCTAAAGTAGGTTTACGAATAGTACCACCTATTAAATTGCCATTGACAACTTCTCCTAAAAATCTAGCCTTTACAATGTCACCATCCAAGTCATTAACTTCTCCTAATATTTTTTTAGTTGAATCTTCAAATATTAAATGTAAATTCATTAAATTAGAAGTTAATGTAGCCCCTTCTTTAAGTTTAATACTACAACCATCATTACCAATAAATATAATTTTATCAAACATAACAATCCCTCTATTCTTAGAACCTATTCTAACTAAGATTATAACTTTTTTCTACAACTTTTACAAGAAAAAAACTATAAAACAAATATATCTTTATAGTTAAATTATACCCTCTATTTGATTTTTTATATCTCTAG
>OMUM01000210.1 GCA_900314225.1 uncultured bacterium
ATAAGGCAATTAGTCTTATAACTCATATATATATCTATTAAATTATTCATCTAATCACCTACCTTAATCTAATAAATTATAGCACATATTTTTTTTATTTTGCAGTAGTAACAGTAACATTTACAATTGAATTGTCATTTACTATTGGATATGTATAATTTTTGGTAATGTCATCTTTATAAAAGATAATATTTCTATTGGAACTAGCATTCATTTTAAATGAGAATTTTTTTACGTACTTATAGCCATCAATTGTTTCTTCTTCATAATTATTACTTAATCTATTTATATATAAATTATTAGTTAAATCACAGAATAAGACTTTCGGGTCAAACTCAACAGTAACAATTGCTGAAAAACAATTAGCTTTTTCACTATCACTTAAGTTAGCATAATCGTCTATACTTATTTGATCTCCTATACTATAATTAGAAAATGCGGTTTGGACTTCATAATAAGTAATTGAATTAGTTAGATTAAGTGTTAGATATTTGGCATTTGTACTATCTTCAATATTATAAGAAAATTTACTTTTTTTAATGCCTATACTATAAGTAGCAGATAATGTCTTGGTATAAGGGCTATTTGAAGTTACACTTGTTGAAACAGTAGCAGTATCTCCTTCATAAAAATTCTTTACTGGAGTA
The DNA here is from genome assembly GCA_900314225.1 of uncultured bacterium. Lineage (GTDB taxonomy): Bacteria > Bacillota_I > Bacilli_A > RF39 > UBA660 > UBA3789. The sequence continues at coordinate 648 of OMUM01000210.1, forward strand.
ACCGTTATTTGGTATGAATCAGATTCATCAGTCGAATAAATTACACTACTAGTTTTACTAAGAGTACAACTAACATTATCTGAACAAGTAACATTTATATCATAAGAAATATCTGCTTTTGTAATTCTTTTAGCATTTTTTCTGTTATTAAGATCGATTGTTAAAGTATAAGCATTAACTCCATCCCAGTTATTTATAGAATAACCTTTATTATTAATTGTTAATATACTGCTATTAAAATAAAATGATTTTGTTTCTAAAATAAAGTTATTTAATATATTTAGTATATATCTTCCTAAAGTAAGACTAATTATAAGAAATATTACAAGTATAATTAAAATAATAATACTTAATTTTTTATGTTCTCTAATATACTTCATAATACCTCCTACATTTGTCTTGATTTAATATTTACTTCAATACTTTCTATATCATTTTCATAAGTTAAGTCTTTAGAATATTCTTGGGGAAAATTAATTACCATTGTATAGACGTCCGTAGTCTTATTTTTGTAGTACATTTCATAATTATCAGGACATTTATACAATTTATACCATGCTCCATCTGAGTCTTGTAGATTCGTTGCGCCAGAGAATAAATTAGTTGCGCCAGAACTATCATATAATTCGTTACGATATAACTTAATAGTAATAGGTAAATTAGTAGTAGTTCTAATACTTAGATCATAAGAGATATCTACATCGGTGTCATGTTCATCATTAAAATTAGATATACTAAATTTATAAACATATGGACTAGAACTTGGAACAATACCATCGGGTTCTAAATTAAATGATTGTTGATCTGTACCAAAAATATATAAAGCTTTCTGAATATTGGCATTTATTTTTGTACTTGTTTCATATCTTGCGTATGCTATTTTAAATAGAAAACCAGCAATAAATAATATTAATAATAGTAAAATACCAAATAATAATATTTTTCTTTTTTCATTAAAATATTTACTATTTCTAAGTCTAATTATAATATTATCCATCTAATCACCTACCCATTATATGTAGTAATTTCCTCTCCATTATATTGTATAGCATGAAATCTAATTTCAAAAAAATCATCCAAGTTACCATTATCTTCACTTATTGCTGTAGTATCATAATCATTAAAGGAAAAACTAGCTATAATATTGATTACTTTATTATTATTAATATCGTCTAAAGTGACAATTCCAGTATAAGTATTACTAGCTGTTTTTATTAAATTAGCATTATTTGATGTAAATCCATTAAATGTAAGTAATTTATCACTATCGGCATTCTTATCAATTAGTTCAAAATCATAGCGAAATGCAACGTCACTTCCGGTAGGATCTAAAGTAATATCAAATGTCCCTGTAGATCCAGGTGATACTTTACCTTTTCTGGTATGTATTGATGTAAAATTAATATTATCGATTTTAACACTATCAAGATTTTCTTTAACAATATTTTGTCCATTAATAGAAACATTAATTCCAGCAACTTTACTATTTACTTTAGCATCAACTGCTGATTCATATGAAGTATAAGTATATTTTGTACCATAATATAAAACAAAAGAACATAACACAAAAATGACAATTAAAAAAATTCTCTTATTATTCTTCTTTTTTTTCATATGTACCCTTTCTATTAATCTACTATATTTATTATTGCTTTAATAATAAATCTTATTCTCTATAAACATCTATTATCCAATATAATATTAGCATTATTTAATATTATTTTCAAGAAATATAAATTTAATAAAAAATAAAAGAGAACTTCTTTTTAATTA
>OMUM01000110.1 GCA_900314225.1 uncultured bacterium
ATCAGACTTAATTCCGTTATTTTAATAAAACGGACTTTCAAATAAAAATTCACGATTTTCCTTAATATATTAAAATAGCTTGCAAAATTTAAAAAAAGAATATAGAATTGATTTATAAGGATATGGGTTCGGTTTGATAATGAACTGTATTCTGAAATTATTATGGGAGGTGAATTAAGAATATGGCAAGATCAATTATTGGAGCAGATTCTGCTACATTAAAGCAATTAACTCAAAATCTTGAAAAGTATGCTACTGAATATCAAACAAATTATAATAAATTAACAAATTTTGTTAATGAAATTACTTCTGGAGATTTTACTGGGGATCCAGCTACAGATTTTCTTAATAAATATGAGGCTAAAAAAGATATGTTGACTTCAGTATATCAAAGACTAGATGAAGCTAAGAGTTACGCACATCAAGAAGAGGTTAAGTTTGGTCAAATGATAGATGACTTACAAGGAACAATGAAATAGGAAAGGAGTGAATTTAATGAATATTACAATTAAACCAGGTGCAGCTACTGAAGATGCTCAACAAATTTCAAATATTGTTAGTACAATTACTGCTGATATGGAAGAGTGCGATAAGATTTTAAAGCAATTAGCTACAGGTGAATTAAATCTAGACTGGGCTGATACTTTATATGAACAATGGCAAGGATATTTTAATTCAGATATACCAGAAGCTATGGCAGAGATGCAACAATCTTCAACAAACTTACAAACAGCTGTAAGTGCTGCTATTGCTTATAGTCAAGAACAAATGTAATTGAATAATAAATTTATAATTTATACATTGCTATATGCAATGTATAGGAATTAGAAAAATAAGATAATATTTTTCTACTTCTTATGCATTGCATAGATAAAAGGGAGGCATTTTTGATGGCTGATTTACAACAACCAAAAACATATACTTGTTATGATTCTGATGGTACGAAAGTATTGTCAAAAACTGCTACTTCTGCTAGTAGTGAATTTAGTGCTGAAATAATATTGGAAAGATGTGATGAACTAAAAAATTATATAAGTGATAACCAAGATAAAGTAAAAAGTAAAATTGAAGATGTTATGGGTAATTTAAGTAATGATTTACAAGGCATTCCTGATGTTAATTTTAATGATATTTCTGATAAAATATTAGGTAAAATAACTGATTGTATATCTACTGCAAATGGTGAAATTGATAATTATAAGGCTAATGTTATTGACACATATAATACTCTCCAAGCACAAATGAATGAAAGTCTTTATTATGAATTAAAAGCTAGTTATGCAAGAGTTGAGTAGAAGTGAGGTGATATAATGGCTGAAAATTATGAATTAAATGTAAATGTAGATGGAGTGAATGAGTGCATAGATGCTCTTGACTCTGCTAAGAATATACTTGATGGTTGCCAAGCTGATGTTGATGATAAGGTAGCTTCAATTAATTGCCTTCCTCATGGTAATGCAGGCAATTTGTTTTTATCTGTTGAACCATTTGATGCTTTGGATATAAGTAATTTACAATATCAATTACATAGTGTTTTAGATCAAATTGAAGATTACAATAGAGCAAATAGTTCTGGTGAAGGGAATTGGTTTAGTAATTTTGTTGGTGGAATTGTACAAGGAGGTGCCGGTGTTATTGAAGGATTAGTTGATGGTGCTGCTTCAATTGCTTTGGATATTGGAGATGCTATTCATGTTTCTGGCGAATGGGAGAATGGATTAGCAAACAGGATTAAAGAAGATTGGTCATATAAGGCTGGATATGCTGTTGGTAATGCTCTTAGTGGTGGAAAAGGATATGACGAAAATAGTGGATGGGCAGTTGCTGGTAAAGCTACCGGAACTATGGTTACTTATGGTGCAATTAGTTTGATTCCAGGAGCTGGAGGTGTAGTTGTAGATGCTGCGATGGGTGGTCTTTCAGGTTATGGACAGGGTACACAAAAGTCTTTACGAAAACAAGGTATACAAACTGAATCTGAATGGGCAAATACACTTAATAATGAGACAGTTGGAAGATCTGATGCTGTGTCTAAAAAAGCGGTTAGTAATTCTAAAGCTACTGCTGCTGTGGAGGCAGGTAAGGGAGTTGCAATTGCTCTTGCTGCTAATGGTCTTTTCAAACTTGGTGGTAAAGTAATTAGTAAAGTTAAAGGAAAAGGTGTAAGTGCGACATCGGGTCTTGATGATGCTGCAAGTGTTGTATCTAAAGCAGATGACGTTGCTAATGCTGCTGATGATGTTGCTGAGGGTGGCTTGACTGGTAAAGTAACAAAATTAAATGATAAAATAGCAGAAATGTCAAATAAGAATGCTGATGAAATCATAGATGGAGCAGGTAAGTCTGCAAATGGTGTTAAAAGTGCTGCATCTAAAGTAGATGACGTTGCTAATGCTGCTGATGATGCTGCAAGTGCTGTATCTAAAGCAGATGATACTTTTAGAGAAAGCGGTCAAAAACTCGTAGATGCTCAAACAAAATTAGATGAAGGGTATAAATCTGGTATGTCTAAATCTGAACTTGGAAAGCTTGAGGAGGCAAGAGATGCTGCAAAAAGAGAGTTTTCTGATGCAGGCGGACATAGTCAAGAACTTATGGACGCAGCTTCAGAAAAGGTTAATGCAAGTAGAAAGTTACAAGAGTTGGGTGATAGAGCAGATGCTCCATCTGATTCATATTACTTTCAACAATTAGATGAAGGCCTTAGTAAAAGAGCTGATGCTGATAGTAAGATAAGTCAATTATTATTTAGAAAAACTGATGACGCTGCAAAATCTGCATCTAAATCTGCTGATGACGTTGCTGGTGCTGTTGCAAAATCTGCATCTAAATCTGCTGATGACGTTGCTGGTGCTGTTGCAAAATCTGCATCTAAATCTGCTGATGACGTTGCTGGTGCTGTTGCAAAATCTGCATCTAAATCTGCTGATGACGTTGCTGCGGCTGCATCAAAGGGTGGTAACATATTTAAGAAACATCCAATTGCAACAACCACAGTCGCATTCGTAGGTGGTTTTGCTGCCCATGCTGCTTTGAATAATGGAAAAGCAAATAATCAATTTAAGAGTACAGATGATGGAAGTAAGTCATCAGACGATGATGACAATTCTAATGATAATTCTGCTACTCAACAAACATCAACAGGAAATCAACCATATTCTCCTCAATCAGGAAATGGAGGAAGTCCTGGAGGTGGCGGAGGCTCATCTGGAGGCTCTGGTGTTGCGCAATATAGAGATAGTTCTGTATCAACAACAGCACCAGCAACAGTAGCAACTACACCGCCAACAACTGCAGCACCAACAACGGCAATGACAACACCGCCAACAACTACAGCACCACCTTCAACAACTTCGACAACAGTACCACCTTCAACAACGTCAACAACTGCTTCTCCTATAACTTCAACTCCGATAACTGCTTCTCCTGTTACTACAGCTCCTTCTACTGCTGTTCAAAATACTACAACTGTTCATACAGGTGGAGGCTATTCAGGTACCGGTGGATATATGGGAACAGGTGATTATACTGGAATCAATTCTGATGCAGGTATTACCAATGGTGTTACTGATGGTGCTACTGATGATATTAGTGATATAACAAATGTTTTGGATGATGGTACTACTTCAATAGAAGATGTAATTAAAGGCAGTAAATATACTAGGATTCCTACATCTTCAAAGCCTGTTACTACAACATCTAGTAGCGGTTCAAGTGCTGTTATTCCAATTGCTGCTGGTCTTTCTGCAGCTGCTGCTGCTGGTATTGGTGCAAAAGCTTATATGGATAGAAAGAAAAATAATGATAACGGTGAAGATGACGAAGAATTTGATTCTGATGAATGGACAGGTGATGATGCAGTAGATATTCAATATGATGATTCATCTGATATGAATGCTGGTGAAAATGTATTAGATGCAGATGATGATTATAGTTATCAACCAGCAGAAGAAACTGAAAAATATGATGCCAGATCTAGTGATGAACTAGCTGACTTACAATAAATAGGAGGATAATATGGAAGAAGAAAAGAATGAAAGATTTTTACCAATAGGTTCAGTTGTATTACTTAAAGGTGGAAAAAAAGAAGTTATGATTATGAGTTATTGTATTATGCCTTCAGGAAAAGTTTATTCACCAAATGGTAAATTAGAAAAGAAAGGCTTGATGTTTGATTATGGTGGTTGTCTTTATCCAGAAGGAATGATTAAAAGTGATCAATTATTTGCTTTTAATCATGACCAAATTGAAAAAGTATGTTTTAAAGGATATGTTACTGACCAATATAGTAATATTTCAAATCTTATGAATGAGAAATTTGATGATTTGAAGAAGCAAGCCGCTGAAATTGGGAATCAAGAACAAGCAACTAATGCATAAGAAAGAGATTAAATCTCTTTTTTATTTGACCTTAATTAATATTTTTAATATAATT
>OMUM01000183.1 GCA_900314225.1 uncultured bacterium
AGTTGAAAAAGACCTATGAACAATATAATTTTGTTAAAAAAATTTTTTTTAAGAAAAATATTGTTAATTTAATTAAAATAATTATTCAAAATTATTTCAATTACAGTGGTAAAGATGAATTTAAAAATCTTTTTAGTAGAATTCTAAATAATCCAGAAATGATTACTGATTTTACTAAAAAATACAGCAATTATGAGAATAATAAATTTATATATAACAAACTGAATGATCTAGAACAAGATTATTTCGGAGATTTAAAAGACTATCATATGAATTGTTCTGCTCACAAATCACTAATAGAAGACAACAAAATTTTATTTAATTATATTTTAAATAGTCATATTATAAATTTTGAAAAGAACAATTCTCAATTAAAACAGTATATTGATAACTTTGATGGAATTATCAAAGAAATTAATGAGAATATAAATAAAAAGAAAGAAATATTAAAAGAAACTTCCTACAAGAAGTTGTACGAAAATTTTAGAAATATAGGATATAACGGAAGAGTAAATAAAATAATAGACTTATGTAACCGAGCTAGAAAAATGTCTGTTAACAAATTTGCTCAGACATATAGTTTGGAATTATTGGATTCCATTAATATATGGTTAATGACTCCAGAAGTTGTAGCTGAACTACTACCATTTAAAAAAGATTTATTCGATATTGTAATATTTGATGAAGCATCTCAATTATATGTTGAAAGATCTATGCCTGCTATATATAGAGGTAAGAAGATAGTTGTTGCTGGAGATCAAAAGCAATTACGTCCATCTAGTCTAGGTAAAGGAAGAATACTTGATGAAGTAACTGATGAGGATATGGTCGAAGCAACTAATGATTTTTTAGGATATGAGAGTTTGTTGGATGCAGCAAATTACAAGTATTATAGAACAATGTTAAATTATCATTATAGATCTAGATATGAAGAACTTATTAATTTTTCAAACTATGCTTTTTACAATGGAAAATTAATGATTACAACTAATGCAAAAGCAACTGATTCAGTACCTATAGAAAGAATAAAAGTTAATAAAGGTAGATGGATTGATAAAAAGAATGATGAAGAAGCAAAAGAAACAGTTAAACTTGTTAAGAAAATTCTTGCTGAAAGAAAAAATAATGAAACAATTGGTGTAATTACATTTAATGTATCTCAAATGTATTTAATTGATGATTATCTAGAAAAAGAAAAAGCTAAGGATACTAAATTTAATGAATTAATTACTGCTGAAGAAAAACGAACAGAAGATGGTCAGAATATTGGTTTCTTTGTAAAAAATATTGAAACTGTACAAGGTGATGAAAGAGATATTATTATATTCTGCATTGGATATGCTAAAAATGAATCTGATAGAGTAGCTATTAATTTTGGATGGTTAAATCAAGATGGTGGAGAAAACAGATTAAATGTTGCTATATCTCGTGCTAAAGAAAAGATATATGTTATTACTTCAATTGAACCCGATGAGCTTCATGTTGAAGATACTAAAAATAATGGCCCAAAATTATTTAAAAAATATTTAGAATATTCTAAATATGTAAGCGAAGGAAAAACAGATCAAGTTAGACTATTATTAAATGATCTTATGGACTCAAGTGATAATCCTGACATTAATATTAGATTTGATAGCATTTTCGAAGAAGAAGTATACAATAGACTGATAGATTTAGGATACGATGTTACAACTCAATATGGTGTTGGTGGATATAGCATTGATATGGTAGTTAGAGACAAAGATAAGAACAATATACTAGGAATAGAATGTGATGGTAGATTATATCATAGTTCTAAAGTTGCTAGAGAAAGAGACTATCATCGCCAAAAATACCTAGAGTCAAGAGGATGGAGAATATATAGAATTTGGAGTTCAAATTGGTGGAATAATCCAGAAGCTGAAATTAAGAAAGTTGATAATTATCTTAAGACTATAATGAATAAATAATACATTTGATGACACATTATGACACGTTGACACTAGTAATTAGTGTGGTATTAAAAATAACTGTCATAAGTGACATAGAGTGACATAGAAGGTTTAAGAATAATCTTAAATCTTTTTTTTATGGTAGAATAAGTAATTGGTGATTAGTATGGAAGAAAAGTTTCTAATATTTATTAATAAGGTGTATATAGATTTACTTGAAAAAGCTAATTGTAATAAAAGTATATTAAGAAGTATTAAGTTAATTAATAAAATAGTAAAAGATAATCATATAAAAGATTCTTATGTATTAATTAGAAGCACATATGAAGAATTAATAGGCGAATTAGCCATTACTGCAGATCCTAAATTTCAAATAGAGGTCAAAACAAAACCTGAAATTATTAGAAAAACTGTTATTAGTAATATAGATACATTATTTAGAGAAAATACTATTGATGAAAAGATGATTAAAGATATTTATGATTATTTATCAAATATATCTCATGAATCTACTACCAGAAGATTATTAAGAGATTTAGCTGATAATAAAAAAACTAAAATAGTAATGAAAGATAACACTTATTTTGTAGTAGCTACAGTAGCTTATATGTATTTGAATTATTTATATAAAAAGAGAGAAGAGATGGAATTAATAAATAAGCTATATGTTGCAGGAACAAGTTTATTAATGAAGGTATTATATGAATTTGCTATTAATTCTACATCAGAAGAAATAGCTATGTATAATGGTTATTTTATTACGGATAAAGATATTAATTTTATGAATAAAAAGAAAGATGAAATGATTGAGATAAAAGATGATATAGTAGCTAATCCTATTAGCGAAGATGAAATTAAAGATTATTTTGTTAATTTAGAAGAACTAATAGATAAATATAACTATCGTGAATTATTTAATAAGATAATGACAAAGTAAAAGTCTAACATTGTGACCAGTGGGCGCAAAGTGTGCCAAGTTGGCGAGAAGTAACTTCTGGACCAAATGACCAGAAGATGTTATTAGCGTAAAATTAATTATTATAAAGTTGGTACAAAAAGATGTAACATCATTAAATTAGTATGTAATAAACTTGACTAATAAAAAATATAGTGTATAATAGCACTTATTATTGAAGAAATTGCAAAAAAAATGCAAAAAAGCAAAAAATAATGTACATTTTATATAAAATAATATATACTAATAATAGAGAATAGGAGGAATGTGCTGTGTTAATTGAGTTTAGCGTTGAAAACTATAGATCTTTTAAAGATAAAGTTACGTTTTCGATGGAAAAAGGTATAGGTGATGAAAACGAAATTAATATTTTTAAATTTGAAAATTTAGAATTATTAAAATCATCTGCTATATATGGAGCTAATGCATCTGGTAAAACAAATTTAATAAGAGCTTTTACAACAGCTATTATGATGATTAGACAGTCTAACATTATACCCGTTGGAGGAAGATGGAATACAATAGTTCCGTTTATTCTTGATGAAAAGTCAAAGAAAAAACCTACAACATTCGAATTTGTATTTGTCGCAAATAAAACGAAATATAAATATTCATTTAGTGCTGATAGTAATAGAATATATGAAGAATCTTTAGATGCATATTATTCACAGAAACCATCTTCAATTTTTAAAAGGACTAATGTTGATAAATATGAATTTCCAAATAATGATGAAAATAAACTAAGATCAATAGTAAGCAAAAATACTGAAAACAAGTTATTTTTGGCTACAGCTACAACTTGGAATTATGAAAAAACAAAAGATGCTTTCTTATGGTTTATGACATCAATAGATACATATAATAATTTTATGGACATTATGGATAAAGACTTAAAGAGTTTTAGTGAACCAAATAATGAATTAAAAGAATTTACATTAAAATTATTGAGGGAAGCAGATATTGTTATTAAAGATATCAAAGTTGATTATGAAGAAAAAGATATGGATTTGAACTTAGCGAATATGATTATCCCACCAATTGCTAGAACTGCAGAAATTCCTAAAATAAAGAATTTTAATATTGAAGTAGAGCATGAAGTTATTGATGAAAAAGGTGAAAACCATGTTTACAATATTAATTTTAATGATGAATCATCTGGTACTAAGATTTTATTTTCTTTAGCACCTTCTTTAAAAAGAGCATTTGATACTACTAAAGTTATAATTGTTGATGAACTTGAAAATAGTTTGCATCCTGCTTTAGTAGAGTATATAATTAATATTTTTAATAATCCAAAAATAAATAAAGCTAATAGTCAGTTAATATTTACTACTCATGCAGTTAATCTATTAGATTTGGATATTTTCAGAAGAGATCAGATATGGTTTACTGAAAAAAATAGTGAGAATGGTGTTACAGATATCTATCCATTAGATGATTTTTCTGTTAGAAAAACAGAAAATATAGAAAAAGGCTATTTAAATGGTAGATATGGTGCTATACCTTTCATAAAGGATGGTATTTCATTATGGGAAGAGTAAGAAAAGAAAGAAAAACCAATCCTTTAGTATTAATAAAGTATGAAGGAAAAAACTCTGCTGAACAAGTATATTTCAATAATTATAAAAGAAGAGATTTGAGGATTAAATACGCTACTGGAAATAGTACAGATATCAAAGGAATGTTGGATGATTTGATTATTTATATGAAAAAAGAAGACATTAATGTAGCTAATAATGATAAAATATATTTGATAGTAGATACTGATTTGAAAAGTTCAAAAGTAAATGAGCTAATGGAAATAGAGGAAAAATGTAAAGAGAATGGAATAAAAATTATTACATCAGCACCAACATTTGAAATATGGTATTTAATACACTTTAGAAGTAATAATTTGGTATTTCAAAATAGCGAGTCAGTTAAACGCGCACTAAAGGAATATATTCCTGACTATAAAGAAACTAAAAATGTTTTTTCAACAATAGAAAATAATACTGATAATGCTATTAGAATATCTAAAGAGCTTGAACAGCGAGGAACATCAAGTAACAAATATGATTTAAATCCACATACTGATATTTATAAAGTAGTTGAAGATATAAAAAACATGTAGTTAAAAAGAGGGGAATTTTTACAAATACAAAAATTCTCCTCTTAATTGTTTTATAAGGGTTTAACAAATACACTTACAAATACAAACTATTAAAATCGCCTAAAAAAACGTAAAATGTTAAAAACAAAGAATCCCGTATTTATGCGGTTTTAAAGGGTTAGGGAATAACAGATACCGAACAAATGTGCAACCCCCTGAAGAGAGCAAATAGTTTATATTTTGTTGAAAATAAAGGGTAAAATGTATATTGATTTATTTTAGGTACTAAGCTAGGTATGTAAATTTAAAAAAATATATAAAAATTGATTATTTAAAGTATTGGAAATATATTTCCAAAAGTAGGTAAAATTATTGAGTTCTGGAAAAATATTTCCAATTTTTTTACATCATTTGACAAAACTAATGATAAATGTTATAATTTCATTAGATTTGTCAAGGAGGGATATATATGGAAAGGATGACAATTAAGAAATTTAAAGATCAAAGTAATATTGAAATTATAGAATCCATTATGAAAATGAATAATGGATATGTTACTTCAAAAGAACTATCTAATCTTGGAATTCATAGAATGTATCTTAATATTATGAAAGAGAAAGGTATGATAGAAAAAGTTGGTAATGGAATTTATATTGATTCTAGTAAAATAGAAGATAATTATTTTGTATTTAGCTTAGAACTTCCAAATGTAGTTTATTCACATATGACTGCACTTTATTTTCATGGACTTTCTATTAAAGCTCCTAATGATAAATTTGATATAACAGTACCAAATAATTATTTTAATTATAAAATTAAAAATCATAATGTTTTTTATGTTGATAGAGATATTTATGAACTAGGACTAACACAAGTTGATACTCCTATGGGTAATAAAGTAAAAGCATATGATATTGAAAGATGTATATGTGATATTATCAGATCTAAAAATAGGATGGATTCAGAATTTGCTAAACATAGCGTTAGAGAATATATAAAAAGAAAAGATAAAGATCTAGTTAAACTATCTAAATATGCTGAAAAAATGGGTATTAAAAAAGAAGTAATGGATTATGTGGAGGTATTTTATGAATAGTATGCAATTAAAAACCAAACTTAGAAATGTGGCAAAAGAAAAAAATATGAATTTTAATTCATTGTTAAGATTATATATGTATGATAGATTCTTAGAAAGACTTTCTAAAAGTAAATTTAGAGATAATTTTGTTTTAAAAGGTGGATTTTATTTAAGCACATTATTTGGGATAGAAAATAGGACAACTGTTGATATAGATACTTCTTTTAGAAATGCTAATTTTGACGAAGAAACAATAATTAATATGATTAAAGAAATTATTTCAATTGATATAAGTGATAATGCAAATATAGATTATGTAGGTATAGCACCTATTAGAGATGAAGATGAATATGGTGGTTTTAGAGTTAGCCTGATAGTTAATTATGATGAAATGCATGAATCAATACATATTGATATTGCTACTGGTGATCCAATAACTCCGAAAGAAATTAGATATAAATATTTGCCATTGTTAGGTGATTATTATATAGATTTGTATGCTTACAATATTGAAACAATTTTAGCTGAAAAGATTGAAACAATGTTAAGCAGATTAGAATTGAATAGTAGGGCAAAAGATTTTTATGATATTTATTTAATTTATACAAAAGATTGGAAAAATATCAACTTAGATCATTTTAGAAAAGCAATCGATAAGACTTTTGCTAAGAGAGAATATAAAGGTAATCCTATTGAAGCTTTAGATATTATTAGAAATAGTGAAGTTTTAAAGGAAAGATGGAATAAATATCAAAAGAACTTTGATTATGCAGAAGGCATAGAATTTGAAGATATAATGAATTGTTTAGAAATAATGATTGAACAATTAGAACCAGTAAAAGTTTAATTTATAGGAGTAAATAATTATGATAAAGAGTATTAAAAGAATTAAAATCAGAGGATTTAAAAAATTCAAAAAAATTGATGTAGAATTTAATGATAAAACTAATATTATAGTTGGTGATAATGAAAGTGGTAAAAGTACTTTATTAGAAGCGATAGATGTGGTTTTATTACAAAAATATAGAAATTATGATAAATACATTATTAAAGAACTATTAAATAGAGACCTTATATCGAAATTTGAGTTGGATCCTTGTATTGAAAATTTACCACGAATTACTATTAATATTGAACTTGAATTAGAAGATACACCAGTAAATGGATTATTTTATTATATACTGGAGTAAAATTAAAATCATACCATTTACTACCATAATTTAATATTGCTTTTAGGTGTCACATCATTGACAACTACACACTTATCTTTTTTTTTATATTTATTAATAAATGTATACCTTTTCTTTTTAATTTGCTAAAATAGTCTAGAGGAGGAAATATGATAATATATAGATGTAACAAATGTAAAAATATTTTAATGGTTCTAAATAAAGGTATGTGTATTCCAAATTGTTGTGGCGAAGAAATGCAAGAGCTTACTCCAAATACAACAGATGCAAGTACAGAAAAACACATACCAGTAGTTGAAATTAATGATGATAATGTTGTAGTTCAAATTGGATCTATACTTCATCCTATGACTGAGGAACATTTTATTGAATTTGTTATACTTGAAACAAATTTAGGATCACAAATTCATTATTTAAAACCAGGAGATGAAGCAAAAACTAGTTTTAAGTTAAATAATTATGAAAAAGTTGTAGCAGTTTATGCTTATTGTAATTTGCATGGGCTTTGGAAGAAAGATATTTAAAAGTATCTTTTTTTTATTAATTTTGATAAAATTTAATTAGGTGTTAATATGAATCAAGAAAATATTGGTAAATATATTAAAAAATTAAGAAAAGAAAACAACTTATCACAAGAAAAATTAGCTGATAAATTAGGAGTTACTTATCAGGCTGTTTCTAAATGGGAGCGTGGACTTAATTTACCAGATATGACTACTTTAAAAGAGATGAGTAATTTATTTAATGTAAATATAGATGATATTATTAATGGAGAATCTTCTAAAAAAACTAAATCTAATAATAAAATATATATAATAGTTATCATAATACTAATATTTTTAATATTAATTGGAATCATATACTTTTTAAAGAACAATACTTATTCAGTAAATGATATAACAAGTACTAATAATAATTTTAAAGTAGTAGGTACTTTTATTAAAAGTAATAATAAAACTAATTTAATTATTAATAGTGTAGATTATAAAGGAGAAAAAGATAATACTAAATATAAAAAATTATCATGTAATTTAGTAGAAATAAAAGGTAATTCTAAAGAAAAAGTTAGTTCTTGTAAATCAATAACTAATTCTACTTTAAAAGAATATCTAGAAAATGTAGATATAAAAATGGATTATAGTGCTAATAATTGTATTATGTTTTCTAAGTCTAAGTTGACAATAGAAATACAAGCAGAATTAGAAAATAATAAATTAATTACTTATAATATCCCTTTAGAAGTTAATAATGAATCATGTAAATAGAGGAGTTAGTTATGTTTGAAATACTAGAAAATAGAATTAATTATATTGAAAATAATAAAATATTAGGATTTGTATCATTTCCTAAAGAAGATAATATTTATAATATAAATTATGTTTACGTTGATAATAGTTTAAGAGGAAAAGGTATTGGTAAAGAGCTAGTTTTAAAGGCTTATAATGAGATGATTAAAAGAAATAGTAAATATATAATTACTTGTAGTTATGCAAAAAAGATGTTAGAAAAATATAATTAATTATTTAAATTGTGCTATCATATATATATAGTTAATATCTAGGGATGGTTTGAATGAATAATGGTGTTGAGTATAAAATAAATGTTATTAAAAAAGAAACTAATGGAGAAGAGTTTCATTGTATTTTAAAACTTCCATTAGATTTTGGTTGGTATGATAATTGTAATATTGTCATTATAGATGGTTTTAATTGGAAAAAATATCCCTTAAAACATGTCAAAAATAATGAATCACATGCGTACTTTGAAGGTAATTTACACCTAGATACAAAAGCAATTTACCACTATTTATTTAAATTTAATATTAATAATAATCCTTATAGTTATAGTGATAAAGGAATATATAAAGATAAAAATCCCAATAATGAAACATTACAGAGAAAAGATGATTATGATAATAGCTTTAAAATGAGTGTTAATTTTAACGTACCTGATTGGGCAAAAGGTAAGATTATGTATCATATATTTGTGGATAGATTTAGAAAAAGTAATGATAATAAACTAGTTGATATGCCTAGACGTATGATTCATAAAAATTGGAATGATGAAGTGTCATTAGGACCTAATGAAAAATTCACAAATGAAGTAGGAAGAGAGGTTTGGAATGTAGACTTTTTTGGTGGAGATTTGGCTGGAATTGTCGAAAAACTTGATTATATAAAATCATTAGGT
>OMUM01000021.1 GCA_900314225.1 uncultured bacterium
TATTAATTCTCAATTGTGATGGAAAAGTTGTAAATAACTTAACCAATCGCTCCATAAGGAAATACGCTCGAACTTTTCGAGCTTTTTTAATACAACTAACTCATTTTGATATGAACCCCGTTTCTTGGACATGGAAACGAGGCTTTTATATGTCAAAATTAAGTTACGAAGATAAAATAAATATTTATAATAATAAAAAAGAAGGAATGTCAATAAAGGTATTATCAAAAAAATATGATGTAAGAGATAATGTTATTAAGTATCTTGTAAGAGTAATAGATAAACATGGATATGAAGTTTTAAGTATCATACTTTTCAAAAATACTTTTAAAGTGCCAAACAAAAGAGAAGTGTTTTTTAAAATATTTAGATTTTAGACTACACTTTTCAAGTTTAAAGTGCCAAACATATGAAAGGGGATATTTAAAAATATGAATAAAGAAAAAAAATAGCAGGTATTTACATTAGGGTCAGTACAGAAGATCAAGCTTGTGAAGGTTTTTTCTTGGGAGAACAAGAAGAAAGATTAAGGGAGTTTTGTAAGTTTAAACGATATGCAATATTTAAAGTTTATAAAGATGCTGGAATCAGTGCAAAAAGTGATAAACGATTAGTATATCAAGAAATGCTTGAAGATATAAAAAGCAAGAATATTAATGTAATTGTAGCATTTAAACTTGATAGACTTACTAGAAGTGTTTATGATATTGAAAAACTAATGAAAATGGATGGTTTATTGCTTATTAAAGATAAAAAAGAAATAGAAGATTATTTTCACCCTGAAAATATAATTGATTTGTTTGCTCGTTGGAATCATTTAGATAAAATAGATAAACAAAAACTGATTTCTAAATATATTGGTGACATATAAATAGTAAAGTTAGGTACAAAAATAGAAATTAAAAAATTAAATTTAAAAAATGCATTTTATTATGACTTAATTGATTATCATAATAATTATAACACTCCGCTTGATTTATTTATGTTTATGGATGAGGATAAATTTCCTATACCTGTAGCAGATAATGGTTTTAGAACTAGAATTGAAATAGAAAATTATGTTAATAAATTAAAAGAAATGTATGATGTTAATTATTATGAAGTTAAACCAAATAAAGACTTTACTAATTTATCATTTACATCTAAAAATGATATAGAAAAAATAATAATAAGAATAATATTTATAAAAGATAATGATAAATTTAAAAGTAACAAATTAGAACTCGGAGTAATCACTATTAATTTATCAAATATAAGAAGTTCAGATGGAACACAGCTATATAAAAATATTTTTAAAACAAGTAAACTACCAACTTAATACTTGCTTTTTAATATAAATATTTATACTAATTTAAATTATTATTTATACTCTTGTTATATTAATTCTTTATATTATATTATTATATTATGTGTGACAAAATCATAACTCTGTGATATTTGTTATTATTCTTTCTTTCAAAATAAAAAGACTAGTTATATTTCAAACCAATCTCACTAATAAATTGTAATTTATGATTATTTATTTCTTTTAATGAGCATTACTCCAATTACCGTTATAACAACAATCATAAATGGAGCCACTTTAAAATATACCCACTCAAATGAATGCCATATAGTTCCAATAACTGCCCATTCTGGATTACTATAATCCCAATTTTGATATGGACTACCTAACAGTGGTAATAAGATAAATAATAAAATCAAACAAACATCTGCTATTATTAAAGTATTAACAAATATATTTCTTTTTTGCTTTTGTTTTTTAGATAGTTGTTCATTAATAACCTCTAGTTTCTCTGATATTACCTTTAAGTCGTTTTTTTCCTGTTCATCAATGTTCTCTCCAAGAATTGTACTAACTGGTGTATCAAATACTTCCGATATAGATATTAACATTTCTGCATCTGGTACAGATAAACCTGATTCCCATTTTGATACTGTTTGTCTTACAACATTTAATTTAACACTTAATTCTTCTTGAGAAAGTCCTTTGTTTTTTCTTAATGTTTTTAAATTATCTTTTAACATTTATAATTTTCTCCTTTCATTAAATAAATTGTATGACAAATATCCTGTTGCTACAAGCAATGCATTTTAACATATCTATTAAACACTGTTACATAATAGCTTTCAACTAATTTATAAATTGTAAACTTGAAAATAATAATAGTAAAAATTTAAAAAGAACCAAATAATCCATAAATACAAATGATTGTGTAAGGAATTCTATATATAAATAACATATAACTATAATAGTTATGAATTTTATATAGATTCCTGTTTTATTTTTAAATGAGTGTGTAAAAAATTATATGTAAATAAAAAATCTCTCCATTTCTTATATTTTATCATGGAAAGTTTTTTTATTTACACAGATTTATTTACAGACTCTATTAGATACCTGATTGTCTTTTTCAATATTCTTTACTTTTTTTGATGACTTTTTTATAGGAATTTTAACTGAAATAAATATTACAACAACTACACTAACTATTATAATTCCAACAATTAACAACCAATTCCATCCTGAATCAATAACATATTCATTGGGATTATTAGGGTTATATTTTACAATTATAGTTTGCTTAAACCCTGAGCGATTACTCAACAAATTTGGTGAACCCTTATATGTAACACCACTTATTGTATATTCATATACACCGCTACACAACTCATTACCATCATCATATTGACAATTTTCATAACTCACAAGTTTTCCTTCTGTTTCTAAATAATTTTTAGATTTACTGTAATCAGTTATATTTGAATATAAACTTACACCTATAAAAGCTAAACCAATAAGAAACCATGGAGCAAGTATAAATATCAAAATTGCATTTGCTATATACTTTACTTTTTTACTCTTAAAAGCTAAACTAAAAAGAAACCAAGGGGCAAGTAAAAATATCAAAATTGCATTTGTTATATACTTTACTTTTTTACTTCCCAAATCAATAATTTTAACATTTTTCTGATAATCATTATTTTTAATATGATTTAATTCTTTACCACAGGATTCACATCTAATATTAGTATTTTTATTTTCATATCCACAATTAGGACATTTAATTGTATTCATAATTTTTCCCTTTCAAGTAAAAGATGGCTACCAAGAGCCACCTCCGCCTCCACCAGATCCTCCACCAGATGATCCGCCACCTGATGAGCCACCAGAATTGCTAGATGACATATTACTTTGTGCAGAAGTCATTGTAGAATCCATAAATGATTCAAATGTCCTCATATTAAATGTATTGGGACTATCATACCAAGATGGTGCTTTCAATGACATTGATTCAAATTTTTTAATCCATTTGTCAGAAACTCCTAAAACATATGCATATGACAAAATATTATAAAAATACGTAGGATCTTTCATTACCATTGCCTCTAATTTTTCTTTTTCAGCAGTTTCTAAAAAATTTTTGAAACCTTTTAATTTCCCTAAAATTTCATTTCCATACGGAGTCCTCTTTGGTAAATATTTTAAACAAATAACCATAATAAGAATACATAATAATCCAAATCCATATCCTATCAAATAAAATGGTTCTTGCTTTAACGCTGGTAGCACCAAAGTTGCCCATGGAATACCTCCAAAACCTAAGCCCCAAACAAGACCAAATATCTTTAGACTTATTGAAGAATAATCCACTTTACCATTAGCATAAATAGCATGTGTTCCACCAAATACATAATAAAATAAAACAGTAAATCCAATACCAGGAAATAGTAAAGCAAGTAATAAACTTTCGGATTCACCATATTCAAAAAATGGCGGTATTGTAATTAAACAATATGTTGCAATAATCATTAATATAATAAATATTTTCTTACTTGATGCCGATTTTTCAAAAATCTTATTTTTATTTTCTTTACTATTTATATTAGATAATATTTTATCCGTAGTTATATAAAAATTATCATATAAGTCAGTCGATGTAACTTCATTAATACTATCAGTTCCAGCTTTATAACTTTTACTGAATAACCCATTTAAAAATTTTTGTTCATTAACATTATTTCCATCATATTCTTTTAATTTAGTTATTTTAAAATCTTTAGATTTATTAAATAAAGCTTTTTTTTCAATCTCAGCAATTTTTATGTATCCTTGATTAGCTAAATATATAAGTAAAGATATTACATCTTGATTTTCCGCTTTTCCTTTATATAAAAATCCAACTTCTAAACTATTAAATCCTTGTGGTGGATAAAATTCAACAGTTTCTACAACTTGATCATCTCGTCCATATTTATACCACAATAATAAAGTAATAACTAAAAATAATAAAGGAATCAAATAAATTATGTAATTGATTGAATTGAAAGTAAGTCTTGCTCCCACAAAATATCCTTCAGGTAATTCACATCTAACAGTCAATGCCTCATTAGTGCCGAGAATACCATTATAATTTCCTGTAATTTTATTTCCATTAACATTATATTTAATTTTGCTATTATCTGTTGATCCTTTAATTCCTGATGAAAAGCCCAATTTACTTGAATCAAATTCTTTTGGCATTGTAATAGTAAATGTAATATTTCCTATAACAGTATCCCATTCATTTCCAATTATATTGTAATATAACTCATCATAATCTTTAACAGGATCTTTTCCTAAATTGTATGTATATTTAATTACATACTTTTGCTCTCCTGTTAAAGTTCTACTAGATGGGCCAATTTTCAATTTATAATTTCCATTTTCTCTTGATGCTGTATATTCATTATCGACACTAACATTTGTTACTTGAGTACGGTTGGTTGATGTTGTACCATCTAATCTAGTGATTGTATTCTTTAATGGAATAGTTCTAA
>OMUM01000160.1 GCA_900314225.1 uncultured bacterium
TCTATTAATTTATCAATAGAATCAATTTTCATAAACATCACCACCATTATAATAATATATTAATAAATTTATTATAAAGATTAAATTTAAAAAGTCTTTAATATCTATTTATTCTCAATTATAAGTATAGATAAATTAACATTTATTTACAATATTAAAAGATATTTTACATTATACTTTTCATTAATTTGACACATAGATTATCATAGCTGAAAAGCAATATATTTGTTCTTCATTATATATTGAACTACTTACCTGATATTTTATATCTATTACTTCAATATCTTCACTATCCAAAAAATCATTAATATCTTCTTCTAAATCAATTTCATCCTCTTCATCAAACAATTTTACTTTCAATAAAATCACCACAATTATATTAACAAGAAAAAAATAAAAAAAAAGAAGAATTATGTTTTCTTCTCTTATTTAACTACAATATTTACAATCTTGCCTTTAACAACAATTATCTTTACTATTTCTTTTCCATCAATATGTTTCATAACATTTGAATTATTTAAAGCCTTCTCTTTAATAGAATTGTCATCGTCTTCCATATTAACATCAATTGTTCCACGTACTTTTCCATTTACTTGTACAGCAATTGAAATTACATCGTCGATTGTTTTTTCTTCATCATATGTAGGCCAACTAGCCTCACATATTGGCTTATAGCCTAATTGTTCATTTAACTCTTCAGTAATATGTGGAGCAATTGGATTTAATAAAGTAATTAGTAAATGATAATCTTCTTTAGTAATAGAATCTAAATTATCATAAGCATTTGCTAAAATCATTAAACTAGAAATAACTGTATTATAACCCATATGAGTCATATCATATTCAATCTTTTTAATAGTTTTATTTTGTAATACTTCCAAACTTTGAGTATAACCATCTATATCATTTACTTTATCTTTTAATCTAATAATCTTATCAATAAATCTCTTGCAACCTCTTAAAGAATCTACACTCCATAAAGCATCCATTTGATAGTCACCCATAAACATTTCATAGACTCTTAAAACATCTGCTCCATATTCTTTTACTATATCATCAGGATTAATTACATTACCCTTAGATTTACTCATCTTTTGACCATCTGGTCCGAGAATCATACCATGAGAAACTCTTGTCCATATCATTTCTTTATGTGGAACTAAACCCAAATTATATAACATCTGTACCCAAAATCTAGCATAAAGTAAATGTCTTGCCGTGTGTTCCATTCCACCATTATACCAATCTACTCTATTCCAATATTTCATAGCTTTCATTGAAGCAAATTCATGATCATTATGAGGATCCATAAATCTCAAGAAGTACCAAGAAGATCCAGCCCATTGTGGCATCGTATCAGTCTCTCTCTTAGCAGGTCCGCCACACTTAGGACATGTAGTATTAACCCAATCAGTAATTTTTGCTAACGGACTTTCGCCTGTATCAGTTGGCTCATATTCAGCAACATCAGGTAAAACTAAAGGTAAATCTTCCTCTTTCATTGGTTGCCATCCACAATGTTCACAATAAATCATCGGAATTGGTTCACCCCAAAATCTTTGACGAGAAAAAATCCAATCACGCATTTTATAATTATTTACACGTCTAGCAATTCCCTTATCTTCAAGATATTCAGTAATCTTTTCTTTAGCTTCTTCTACAGTTAAACCAGTAAACTCACCACTATTTATTAATTTACAATTCTTTCCTAAATAATCACCTTTTTCAAAAGCCTTCTCACTAACATCAGCTCCATCAATTACTTGTATCATAGGAATATTATGAGCCTTAGCATACTCAAAATCTCTTTGATCATGACTAGGTACCGCCATAACAGCTCCTGTTCCATAGTCGCCTAATACAAAGTCACCCAAATATATTGGAACTTCCTTTCCATTAACCGGATTAATTGCTTTAACGCCTTTTACAAGAACACCAGTTTTACCTTTATTTAACTCAGTTCTATCCATATTAGATTTTAAAGATGTTTCTTTAATATAAGCTTCTACCTCTTCTTTATTTTCTACTCTTGGCATCAATTCTTTAATAAGTTTTCCATCAGGAGCAATTACAAAGAAAGTAATTCCAAATACTGTTTCAATACAAGTAGTAA
>OMUM01000111.1 GCA_900314225.1 uncultured bacterium
GAGACAATAAATGAGTATAGTTATTTTGATAAGGATAGTGTTTATGCTGATGTTTTCAAATTTGGTGGTAAGGCAGCAGCAGCAGTTGTAACAGGAAAAGTTGCTTCACGTGCTTTAAGTGGTATTACTAATGTCGCAGAAGAATCTAGTAAATTTGGTAAAGTCGCAAAAGTTGCAGGAGAACATTCAGATAGTATTGTTAATTCAACAAATAGTTTTGCAAGTAACACAAGAGATAATTTGAGTAAAGGATATGGTTTAAAAAAGTCTGTTCTTTATGCTGCAACTGGCGTTGGTATTGATGCTTTAGTTGATAAAGGCTCTTCAAAGTTAGGAACTGTTATTGCATCACATGATCGTGTAAAAGAAGTAGTTAAAGGAGCAGATACGTTGGCTACTAATTTATTTAAGGAGAATACGGATGTTGCTAAAAAAGCAATAGAAAAAACCGTTGATTTTTCTGCTAGTGAGGTAGAAAAAAAGACTGAATTGGAAGATGAAACAGCTGATGAAGAAAAAAATCGTGGTATTAATGCTGCAAAGAAAACAACAAAAACTGTTGCTAAAAAAGCAATAGAGGATGCTTTATAAAATTTGGAGGAGATAAAATGAATGATAAATTTTTACCTATAGGTAGTGTTGTTATTTTGAATGAAGGGAGAAAGCCAATTATGATAATTGGATATAAGATGTCATCTCTTGATAATAATTATATTATGAAAGGAACTGATGTTGTTTCAAATAAAGTATTTGATTATTGTGCTGTTCTATATCCAGAAGGATTAATTGATAGTCAGAATTTTATTTTATTTGATCATGATTTTATTGATAAGGTTCTATTTAAGGGATTTGTATCTAATGACTCAAATAAATTGAATGAATTTTTAAAAAATAATTAAAGGGGGGTATCATTTTGGGATTTAATAATTTAAGTAAATACACTGAAAGTATGCTTCCTGAAGCTGGACATGCTACTGAGTATACTTTATGTGAAAATATTTCTAACTATTTACCTTATGATATTAGTGGTGCTAGTGAAGCTGTTACTGCTGAATTAAATAAGATTGAATCTATTAAAAAAGATACCACTTCAACGATAAATTCTTCAGTTAATAATTTAGATGAAGATTGGGGAGAAAAGTTTATTTCGCTTGATGGTAAGGGTATGGATTTTGTACAACCTTCTAAAATGAAGAAAATACTTACTGGAATTAGTGGTGACTCTGATGAAGAAGCAAAAAAGTGTATAGAGATTATTAAAAAAATAGAGAGTAGGCTTGATGAAGTTAATGAATATATTGAAAAATTACAGAAAAATTTAGAAGATTACAAAAAAGCTGTTAGTGATTTAAATGCTGCAAAGTCTAGTGCTAATAGTGCCATGAATCAATTAAATAGAGCAATAAATAGTGAAAATCCTGATTATAATACTATTAATAGTTTAAGGAGTAGTTTATCACAAATGCAAAGCAAAGTTACTGAGTTATCAACGAAGGTTAAATCTTATGAGTTGGCTAAGATTTCTGAGCCTGATGGACAATGGATAGTTCGATAGCTTTTTTATTTAAACAAGTGTAAAGTTGTGTTATTTTTATTGCTTTAATTATAAATGTGTAATATAATTTGTTTAATGATAGGAGGAATTTTTATGTCAGGTTTAAGTGTAAATACTGGAGCAATGGATGCTAATGGTAGACAAACGGTTGCTAATGCTGAAGAATTTGCTAATGAATTAGCTAGTTTGAGAAGTAATATAGATGGTTTGATGTCTATTTGGAGAGGATTGTCTGCAAGTGAGTTTAATAAATCATATGAGGCTCAAGCTCAAAATTTAAATGCTTTTCAACAATTATTAGTTGATTTAGGTGAAGCAATTAGTAAAGGTGCTAATATTCTTAATAAAACTGAAGAAGATAACGCCAATGCTGGTGCACATTTATTTTAAAAGGAGGTATTTTGTTCATGAATGAATTTGAAGAGAAAGATTATGCCGGAGCTAGAAGTTATGCAGATGGCGTACAAAGAAATGCTGATAATATTATGTCAATTTTTGATGAATTGAATAATGTTATGAATAGCTTATATGGATCAAATTGGGAAAGTGCTGGTGCAGAAGAGGCAAAAGCCAGATATGATGAAATACGTAAAAATTATCAAGTATTTTATGATAAAGTTGTTGCTATGAAAACACATATTTATAATGTTACTGCAGCAAATGAAGAAGCAGATACAAGTGCTAGTCAAGTTGTTTCAGGAATTTAAAAGTGGATTTACCACTTTTTTGTATAATTTTGTAAATTATTTTTAATAAGGCTGTTTTATTTGACTTTAGGTGGTAATGGAATGTTAAAATAGTATTATAAGATATTTAAATAATATTACATTTTTATAATATAATTTATTTAGTTTATTATGAGAGGATGATAAAATGGCAATATTTAAGATCGATACTGATGTTGTAAGTAATGCTTCAACTTGTATTAGTAATTTAAAAAGTGAAGCTGAATCAATTGCTAATAGTGTAAATGGTTATGATACGTCTGCAAATGATACATTTTATAATATTAGTGGTGCTGCTTTGGTTGCTAAAAATTCTATAAAAAAAGATATTTCTGATTTATCAAATAAAATTAATAATACTGCTACTCATTTAAAAGATGTAGTTTCAAAACATGATGCGGCACAAAATGCTATTAAATCAAATTTTGAAGAAGTTGATTTTGGTCAATCTAGTAGCAATTCTACAGGCTCTGATAATAATTCATCTACTAATTATAGTTATGCTTCGGCTGTTTCTGCAGTAAGTGGTGGTTATTCTGGTGGCTCATATGGTGGATCATATGGCGGTTCATCTGGGGGTTATTCATTAGGTGGTAGTTCTTTAGCAAGTCAAAAACTAACACAAGAAGCTTTAGAAAAGTTCAAAAATGGTGATATTACTGCTACTGAAGCAGTTAAAGATGCTATGGAATGGGCTTTAAAAACGGCCAATGATAGTTCTCATGGTTATTCACAAAGTACTCGTTGGGGAAATCCAAATTATGATTGTTCATCTTTTGTTATTTCAGCATATGAGGCTGCAGGTATTCCTGTAAAGGAAGCAGGAGCAACTTATACTGGAGACATGCGTGCAGCTTTTTTGAAATGTGGTTTTGAGTGGATACCAGGGAATCCTAATGTTAATTCTTTACAGCCTGGAGATATCTTGCTTGATGAAAATTCTCATACAGAAATGTATATTGGTAATGGAAAAAATATAGGTGCTCATAGTAATTATGATGGTGTTAATGGCGATTCTAGTGGTAGAGAAATATGTGTAAATAATTATTATAGTCATCCATGGGATGGTGTCTTGCGCTATGTTGGAAAAAAATAATTTGATGTAGTAATATGGTAGGGTTAAATTCTGGTTATAGTATCAGTAATTATGGTATTTTTGATGATGCTATTGGTCTTACAAGTAATTTAAGTAATAATTTATCTGATGTAAAAAGTAAACTTATTTCATCATCTGAAAAGTTAACTGATAATACATTTAAAGGTTTAACTGGTGATCAAGCAAAAGAGTATTATGAAAAAATATCTTCATATTTCGATGTTATGGATACTGTTTTTACTAAGATTAATAACTTTTTAAGACAAAAAAGTTAGATAAATTAGAAGGGAGATTAATTATATGGTTTCAAGTGGTAGTGTTTCTAATGATGTTAGTTCTTTAGAAGATTTAATTTCAAATTATTCAAATTCAGTAGAAAGCTTAAATGGTTCATGGCAAGGTGATTCTTATGATAATTTTGTTGCTCAAACTAGTAAATTTGTTAGTAAAATAGATTCTGTAAAGGGAAGATTAAGTAATTTTTCTGAGGCTTGCTCTTTATATGAAGATTTTGAACAAAAGTATTCTTCTTATCAGAATGCTGTTTCAAATTATAATAATGCATCAAGTGATTTATCTTCTTCTGATAGAAACAATTTACTTGCAACAATAGATAGTACTAAGTCTATTGCTCAAAAGGCAGCTAAAGCTGCTTATGATATGTTTTCTAATATAAAGTGAGTTGAATAATATGCCTAACAGTAATTATAGTGTAAGTAATTATGAAATGTTTGATGATGCTATTTCTGTAACAAATAGTTTGAATGGTAAATTAAGTAATGTAAATGAAAAAATTATTTCATCAATGAATTATATTTCAGATGATACGTTTAAAGGACCTGCTGCTGATGTAGCAATGGAAAATTATAATAATATAGTAGGTTATCTAAAAAATATTGCTGGTAATTTGGGAGTTATAAATAATTATTTTGCAAATGTTTCTTCTAATTATAGGGAAGCTGATAATTCAGCTAGTAATGTTATCACTGGTAATGATGGTAAAAGTGGTAGTGGATCTGTTGGAGCTTCATTATCTTTAGGTTCATCAAGTACTCGTAGTGTTTCGACTGTTGCAAATCTTTCACAGCAAGAATTTATTGATTCTATTAAAGATGGTGCGATAGAGTCCTATAAAAAGTATCATGTTTTACCTTCTTTGACTATTGCTCAGGCCATCCTTGAGAGTGGTTGGGGAAAATCGGCTATTGGTAACAATTTATTTGGAATAAAAGCTGGTAGTAATTGGACTGGGAAAACTCAAACTGTACGTACAAGTGAATATGGTTCTGGTGGATATTATCATATAAATGCTACTTTCAGGGATTATGATTCAATAGATGATTCAATAGAAGATCATGCTAAATTATTAACGAATAGTAGATATGATTCTGTTAGAGCTGCAACTAACTATAAGACAGCTTGCCAAGAAGTACAAAAGGATGGTTATGCAACTAGTCCAACATATGCTAATAGTCTAATTAAATTGATTGAACAATATAATTTAGATCAATGGGATAATATAAGTGTATAGGTGTTGTATAATGGCAAAGTATGTTTGTGATTTTGAAACGGTTACCAGTGTTGGCAATTCTATTAAAGAAGCAGGTAATGGTTTATTGGCAGAAACTAATAAATACAGTTCAAGTATTGATACCAGTTTAAGTGGCTGGTCTGGTACAGCAAAGGAGACTGCTATGAAACAAGTAAATGAACAATCTGCAAAATATGTTTCTAGCGCTACGAATGTTGTGGCATATGATCAATATTTAATTGACGTTTCTAATGAGATTGAAAAAACTGAGGATGAACTTTCCAGTTGGTCTTTGTAATATTTTAATTGAGGAGTTTATTATGTCTAAATATGTTTGTGATTTTGATAAAGTTACTGAAGTAGGTAATAATTTATGTGATCTTTCTGAAAGTTTGAAAGAAAATATTACTAATTATAAAAATAATGTTGGTAATGCTGTTTCTACTTGGCAAGGTAGTACAAAAAATTCTTTTGATTCTGTTTCAGAAAAGCAAGAATCTTATGCTAATGATTCTGCTGATTGTATTAATAAATTAGGAGAACTGATTAAGAGTATTTCTATTACAATACAAAATGTTGAAGAGGATTTATCAAGTTTTAAGTTATAAATTTATAATAATATTTTTTGGGGATGATATATGTGAGTGAAAAATATAGTGCTGATTATAACAAACTTAGTGATGCTAAAGGTGTAGTTGGGGAAGCTAAAACTAATTTTGATAGTTGCAATGATTCTCTTATGAAATATAAGAGTAGTTTGTGTAATGATTCTGTTTTGATGGGACCTGCTTGTGATGCTTGTTTAAGTGCTTTTTCTACTATATCTAATAATATCAGTGGAATTAGTAATAATTTTTCTGTAATGGATAATTATTTAGGTACAGTTATTGAAAATTATAAGTCTGGCGATGATAAAGCCGCAAATGTTGTTTTAAGTTTTGGCTCAGATGGTTCTATTTCTACTACTAATTTTGCGTCTACTGGAAATGTGACAAGTGATTCAATCTATAATCTTTTAGCAGCAAAAGGTTTTAATAGTGCTGCTATTTGTGGAATACTTGCAAATATTCAGGCTGAGTCAAATTTTAGGACAACTGCTTTAGGTGATAATGGTACTTCTTATGGCCTTTGTCAATGGCATGATATTCGTTGGACTAATTTAAAAAATTATTGTTCAGCAAATGGATATGATTCTTCTTCTGTTGAAGGACAAGTGAATTTTTTAGTTAGTGAATTGGAAAGTGGATATAGTGGAGTTTATAATACTCTTAAGAGTGTACCAAATACAAAAGATGGGGCTATTCAGGCTTCTAAGGAATGGACAATTAATTTTGAGATTCCAGGTAATAAATATAACGAAGCTGATAGAAGATCTTCATATGTAGACTCTTATTGGAATACTTATGGTAAATAAAAAAAGAATCATTTATTAATGATTCTTTAATTTATGATAGATTTTGAAAGCCAATTTATATGTTTTATACCAAAATGGTGAAATTACTAAATCATATTCACCAATTAATTCAACAACATGACCACCAAAACTTTTTTTAAAAAGATATAATCCATATAATGGGTTATTTTTATTAAAATCTCCAGTTATACCATAAAAATTATATCTTTTATAGTTGCCTTTTACTGCCATTTTAATACCTTCAAAATGTGTTGTATAAGCTGATTGGAATTGCATTAATTTAGCATGACTTCCTCCATGAAGTGATAATACTTCATTGCCATAGATTAAAAATAATATTCCTCCAAGAACTTCTTTTTCACCATATTCTTTTTTTAGATTTTTAATTTTTTCTAATTGTTTCTTTAATCTTTCAATTGTTTGTTCATCTTGTTTATTACTGGAATTATATTTTTTATCATTCATTTTTAATATATTATTTTCTTTTTTATAGATTCTGTCTTTTAATTGCTTTTCTGTTTCTTCTAATTCATCTTTTGTATTTTTTTCATAAGTATTAAAGTTTATTTCTGAAATAAGTATTTTTAATATTCCAGCATCATGTAAATTATCCCACATAGCTTCATAATAAGATAATGGACGATCAATGAATTCTCGTCTATCACTAGTATGTTTCATGATATCTTTGAATATTGGTAA
The DNA here is from genome assembly GCA_900314225.1 of uncultured bacterium. Classification (GTDB taxonomy): domain Bacteria; phylum Bacillota_I; class Bacilli_A; order RF39; family UBA660; genus UBA3789. Next base: position 7,021 of record OMUM01000111.1, read on the forward strand.
TTCATCTCTTGTTATTTCTCTTGTTGTTATTCCACATCTTTCATTTTTATGAAGAATTTGTCTTGTTTTAGACTCCATGTCTTTTTCTACATCTTCTAGTGTTTTATTCTTTGTTTCAATGACATGCATCCAGCGTGGTTGAAGAGTATCTTGCATTAAATTGAAACCAAAAAATTTATAACCTAAATCAATCAAATTTTTATTAGCTTGTTTATTATTATATCCGTTTTCAACAATATTTCCATCATTATCATGTTCTTGATATTCAACAAATGGATCTATTTTTACAAATATTCCTTTTTCTTTTGTTAAATATTTTTTTATTTCTTTAGTAAATATTTTTAATATTTCTTTATTGTTATAATCAATTAAAAATCCACGTGGTGAGTAAAACATTTTTTTATGTATTATTGGCAAGGTTTTAGATAATATCATAGCTCCAGCAACAATATTATTTTTATCATCTTTTAATCCAACATAATTGGCATCCCAACCGTTTGTTTTTTTTAAATTAGCCCATTCTTCAGTTTGATGAAAAGTAATTTGAGGATGTTTATCAGCAAATTTTTTGAATTCTTCTTTAGTTATTTTTTCTAATTTCATTTTTTAGCTCCTTTTTACTTTTTCTTCTTATTATTTTTCGATAAATTGGTACTAATTTTGTAAATACGAAATACATAAAGTGGTTTATAATATAATCCCATTCACCAATGAATTCAATATAGTCTCCACCAAATTTTTTCTTAAATTCATGAAGTCCAAGTCTTGGATTATCTTTTGATAAATCTCCAATTGTTCCAAATTGATCATATATTTTGATACCTTTTTCTTTACAGTATCTGATATGTTCACTATATGTGTAATAATTAACGTAAGTTTCTGTTAATATGTTGTGATTTCCTGCATATAATACCCATGCTTTATCACCATATTCAATGATCATATGAGCACTTAAAGTAATATCATTACCATATTCTTTTTTATATTCTTTATATTTTTCAATTTCTTTTGTTGTATTTTCTTTTTGTCTAGTTAGTTCTTTAAGTTTGTTTTTTGCACTTTTACTTAAATTATCAATTGGTAAAATAGATATTTGATCATTTATTTTTTTTAATTCATTTTCCAATACTTTAAGAGTTTTATTAATATGAACTTTACCTAAAAAAAGAGTAGCTTTACTATTTTTGTTTCCATTGAATATTTCATATAATGTATTATAGTAATCTTCATTATAGGAAACGAAGTCTTTTCTATCCTCTGTTAGAGTCATTAAATGATAAAATTCACTTAGATCTTTTTCCGTACCGATAGTAACTTCAGTATCTAATTTCTTGGCTTTAGCAATTCGTTGTTTAGTAGTTTTAGAAAAATGATCTTCTATTTCTTCCGTTGATTGATTTAAGTCTATTCTAAATGTATATCTTGGTTGCATAGTTTCAAAGTTTTTAGTAAAACCTAAATGTTTAAAACCAGATTCTTTTAAAGTATTAAATAATTCATCATAATCTTTATTCTTTGATACTTCTTCTAAGTAATTAGTTTGTTCTTTTATTAAATCAGGATCGATTTTTACAAAGATAGCTTTCTTTTTTTTGGCAAACTCAACAACTTTCTTTGTCATAGTTCTTACTAATTCTTTATTTTTAAAATCTATTACAAAGCCGCGTGGTGCATAAAAGTATGTATAATTCATTGGAAGCTTTTTTTCTAATAAAAGAGTTGCTGCCTGAATTTTATTTCCATCATCAACAAGTCCTAAATAATGTGGAATTAGGTTCTTTTTTGTTTTAGCAAATTCTCCCCAAGAAAGTGATTGCAAAAAATGAGATTTTGTTTTATGATTTTTGACATATTCGTCGAATTCTTCTTTCTCAATATTTTTTAGATGTAGCATTAAAAGACCTCACTTTCATTATTCTTAGTATACCATAAAGTGAGAAAAAACTACATAATTTTAATTAGACCATATAAAAATTGTCATCTTTTTCTAAATAATTGTTTTGTTTGTTCTTTTCCTGATTATTTAATTTTTTTTCTATTCTTTTTAGAGTTTCATTTATTTTTATTAATTCTTCAAGTATATTTAAATTATTATTTGGAATAAACGGATAAGAATAATTATTCATAAAATCAACTTCTTTCTTATTATTTTATGTTTTATTGAATACTCTTGTGCTAAAATATTTGTGGGTGATTTTATGCGAATTAGAAATGTTAAAAATAAGACAGAAATAATGAATGAATCTTGTTATCTTTTAAAAAATTATTTTAATTATTGTGGCAAGTGGAAAGAAGTATTTAAAAATAGTAATCCTATATATATAGAAATTGGTATGGGAAAAGGCAAATTTATTATTGAAAATGCATTAAAATATCCTAATATTAATTTTATAGGTATTGAGAAGTTTGATAGTATTGTAGCAAAATGTCTTAAAAAAATTCCTGATGGTTTGGATAATTTAATTATTTTAAGAGCCAATGCTTTAGATATAGATAAAATATTTGATAATGAAGTTGATAAAATTTATCTAAATTTTTCTGATCCTTGGCCTAAAAATAGACATAGTTCGAGGAGACTTACTAGTAATGTTTTTTTAGATAAATATAAAAAAATATTAAAAGGTGATTCAACTATTGAAATGCGAACAGATAACAGAGAACTATTTCAATATTCATTAGTTAGTTTAAGTATGGATGGTTATATACTTGAAGAGGTAAGTTTAGATTTACATCATGATAATATGCCTTTAATTACTACAGAGTATGAAGATAAGTTTTCTGATAAAGGTATGCCAATTTATTATTTAAAGGGATCTAATTTGTCTATATATCGTAAATAATTTGAAAAAATTTTTACATTTATAAAAAAAATGATATAATGTATTAAGAGTAGGTGAAATATGAAAAAAATTATAGTTTTACTCTCTATAGTAGTGTTGTTTATGACTGGTTGTAGTGTAAGCAGATTAGATAATGAGAATATTGGTAAGAATATAAAAACACTTCTATCAAAAGATAATAGTTTATATAATGTATTTTATGATGGATATAAGTATTATTTACCTAAAGGAACGGGATTTGTTTCTAGAGATGATTATAATGCTGTTATAAAGGATTCTAATGGTAATAGATATTATTTATATGTCGATGCTATTGGATATTATAAAAAAGTTAAAAATACTTATCATGAAAATACTAAATCACATTATTCTAGAAAATTAAATTATAATAATAAGAATGGATATATTCAAATTGATGAAAATGGTTCTAATTTTCTTATTCAGTTTGTTTATAATTATGCAAAAATAGAAGCTTTAGTACCTAAAGATGATTTAACAGAGACTGTTAATTATATGTGTTATATTTTAAGATCTATAAAATTTAATAGAAAAGTGATTGAAAGTATGATTGGAGAAAATACATTAGATTATAAAGAACAAAATTATTCTTTATTTAATAATGGTTCTTCTAATGAAAATTTCTTGGGTGTTGTTGAAAAATATGAGACTGATGATTACAAGAAAGATTTGGAAGATGAAAAAATTGATTTAAATAATTAAAGAGGTGGACTCATGGGTGTATTTGATAAAATAAAAAATGCTCTTTTTGAAGTTGAATATGTTGAAGTTGATGAACCTTCTAAACCGGAAAAAAAGAAAAAAGAAAAAAAACATGAACAGCATGAAAATAAACCTATTGCTAAAAAGGTTGTTTTGCCGGGAAAGAAAGAGGAAAAGGTTGAAAAGCTTGAAGAAGAAGAGTTAAAAGATGATAATTTTGAAGTTCGTCCTAAGGATGAAAATATAAAAGAAGAAGATAATAAAAGCTTTAAGTTTATTGATGATAGTGAGTTCAAAACAGATGATTATGCCAAAAGTGAGCCTGAAATAGTTAAGGTGATTGATAATAATGAGTTAGATGAACAACAGACTAGATCTGAATATAGAACTACTAGAAATAATAACTATAGTTTTGATTCAACCTATAGTAATAGTAATTCTGATGCTTATAAAGGTGCTAATGCTGAAAAATCTAATCTTTATAGTGGTAACAAATCTACAAGTAAACCATATGGTCTTGATGAATCATATAAAATGCCCACCTATGAGTATGGCAGTTATGAAAAGAAAGAAGATAAAAAGGTATTTAAACCTAGTCCCATTATTTCACCAATTTATGGTATTTTGGATAAGAATTATAAAAAAGAGGATGTTGTTCAGAAGAAAGAGGTTAGACTTACAAGCAGTTATTCCAGATCAAATGTAAGTGTTGATGAGGTTCGAGATAAAGCTTTAGGATCTCATCAGGAAAGTAAAAAAACTGAAGCTAAAGAAACCACTTTTAGTGTTGATGATGGAGAAGATGATGATTTGCTTGTTGATTTAACAAATCATGATGATAAGCCAGAAGTTAAAGAATTAACAATGGGTGATGCACTAGAATATTTTCAGGATTTAGGACTTGAGTATAATGTCGATTATGTAGATGCTAATAACAAGGCTAGTCAAAGTAAGCCTAATCCAAAAATTGATGAATTAAAGATAGAAGAAAAAAAGAAAGTCGAAGAAAAAAGGCCATCAATTAGTGATGTATTGAAAAAAGAATCCGGTGTTGCTAATAATGAAGAGAAAAAAACTGTTGAAGTAGAAAAACCAATTATTGTTAAAGATAAAACGGATGAGGAAGAAGAAAAAAAGGATGATGATAATTTATTTGATTTAATTGATTCTATGTATGAGGAGAAAGGAGAATAGAAATATATGGAATTTTTAAGTTCATTATTGCCTATAATATTATATGTAGTAGCAATCATATTATTAGTTATTTTAATTGTTTTGGCCATTAGGTTAATTAGAGTAATTAATAAAGTTGATATTTTAGTTGATAATGTTGAAGAAAAGGTAAATAGTCTAAATGGAGCTATATCTGTTGTTAGGTCTGTTTCAAATAGTATTTCTAATATTTCTGATACAGTTACATTTGGCCTTACTTCAGCATTTTCAAAAATATTTAATAGATTTAATAAAAAAAAGGAGGATGGAAAATATGAGTAAGAAAAATGGATTTGGAAAATTAGCAGTAGGTGCTGCAATTGGTGCTGGGCTTGGAGTTTTGTTTGCTCCTAAGAAAGGTAGTGAAACTCGCGCTGAGTTAAAGAAAAAAATTGATCAATTAGTTGAACAAGCTAAGAATATTGATGTAGAAGAGGTTAAAAATCAATTTGATACAAAAATAAATGAAATTCGTATGGAGTTAGTTGATTTAGATAAGGAAAAAGCATTGGACATTGCTAAAGAAAAGGCTAATGATCTAAAGAAAAAAGCTCAAGAGTTATATGATTTGGCTATGGAAAAGGGAACTCCTGTTGTTAAAAATACTGCTAAAGAATTACTAGAGAATGTTTCTAGAGTTTCAAAGGAAGCTATAAAAAAATTAGAGAAAACTGAAAAATAGCTGGTAAAACTTATGATTTATTCATAAGTTTTTTAAAATTATTTGCTATTAATTGGTTTATGTGTTATATTTTAAATAGTTTTTGTTGATAAATAGATTAGTAGAAGTAATTATTATTTTTTAGAGATCTAGTGTTTGGTGAAAATTAGAAGATGATTATTTTGAATTACACTATTTGGAGAAAAGTCGTTTATCGCGTTAAGATATTAAGGTGTATTTTATACATAAATAAAGGTGGTACCACGAATATTCGTCCTTTGCGGAGAATGTTCGTTTTTTTTAGGAGGAATTTTTATGACAAATTGGGAAGAGTTGAAATGGAGAGGATTAATAAAAGATACTGCAGGTGACGATTTAGAGGCTGTAATTAATAAGGGTGGTTTTACTTTTTATTGGGGAACTGATCCTACTGCTGATTCTTTACATTTGGGTCACTATAGTTCTTTAGTTACAGCTAAAAGACTTATGTTAATGGGAAATAAACCATTGCTTTTATGTGGTGGAGCAACTGGACGTATTGGTGACCCTAGACCTACAGCAGAAAGAGAGATTATTAGTATTGATACATTAAATCATAATATTTCATGTATCCAAAAGCAAATTGATAAATTATTTGATGGTAAAGCACAACTTGTTAATAATTATGATTGGTTTAAAGATTATAATTATTTAGATTTTTTAAGAGATATTGGTAAGTTTGTTAATGTGAATTATATGATTAATAAAGATATTATAAGTAGAAGGTTAGAGACTGGTATTACTTATGCTGAATTCAGCTATATGCTTATTCAGGGATTTGATTTTTTAAATATGTACCAGAAAATGAATTGTATTATGCAAGTAGAAGGTAGTGATCAATGGGGTAATATTACTACAGGAATCGATTTAATTAGGAAGATTACTGGAAAAGAAGCATATGCTTTTACAATGCCATTAATATTGGATTCTACTGGTAAGAAATTTGGAAAAAGTGAAGGAAATGCTTTATGGTTAGATGAAGATAAAACATCATCTTATGAATTATATCAGTATTTAATTAATTCAGATGATACTAAGGTGTATGAGTATTTAAAAGTTTTTACTTTTTTAACTCCTACAGAAATAGATAAAATAATGGAAGAGCATAATAAGAACCCCGAAAAAAGACTTGCTCAAAAAAAACTTGCTGAATGTATTATTACTGATTTGCATGGAACTGAGAGTTATGAACAAGCTGTTAAAATAAGTGAGGCTTTATTTAGTGGAAACATTGAATCTTTTTCAGGAAAAGATATTGAAGTTGCTTTTAAAGGAATGGATTCTTTTGAATTAATTGAAGATTTAAATATAGTTGATTTGCTTGTTAATAATAAAATATGTTCTAGTAAAAGAGAAGCAAGAGAATTTATAAATAATAATTCTATTATGATTAATGGTAAGAAAGTAAATGATTTAGATTATGTTCTTTCTAAAGATAAATGTATTGATGATAAATATATTGTAATTAGACGTGGAAAGAAAAAATATTTTGTTGGAAGGTATAAATAAATCAATTTTTTGTGATATAATATGTTTGCCTTAGGGGGAAA
>OMUM01000113.1 GCA_900314225.1 uncultured bacterium
AATGTATTCAAGAATTACAAAGACATGGTAAATATAAATTTAATGCTCATTATGTTGTAATGGACCCAGGTTATAGTGATTTTAATAGATCATTTATTGAAGATAACGCTAAAATATTAAATGTTCCAGTAGAAATATTTAAAAGCGATATTTTTGATGTTGTAGAAAAAATAGGTGGAAAAAGTGCTTGCTACATGTGTGCTAGAATGAGACGAGGAGCATTATATAAAAAAGCTCAAGAACTTGGATGCAATAAAATCGCTCTAGGTCATCATTTTGATGATGTAATTGAAACTACTCTAATGTCAATGTTTTATGCTTCGGAAATAAAAACAATGATGCCTAAACTTCATTCTGAAAACTACAAAGGAATTGAATTAATTAGACCTTTATATTTGGTAAAAGAACAAGCAATTATTACTTGGCGTAATCACCATGACTTAACTTTTATTAATTGTGCTTGTCGTTTTACTGAAGGATGTTCTTTAATAAATGATGGTACAAGTAAAAGAAAAGAAGTAAAAGAATTAATAAAAAAACTGAGAAAGAAGACACCTAATATTGATGAACACATTTTTAAAGCACTAGATAATGTAAGCAGCGAATGTATTCTCGGTTGGAGAGTAGGAAAAGACCATTATTCTTTCTTAGATAATTATGAAAAAATATGTAAATAAAAAGTAAAATTAATATAAAAGTAGTTTTACTTTTTATTTTATTTTGATATATTAAAGATAGGCAAGATAGAGAACTTGCAGTATAAATAAAATAAAGGAGGAAATAGTATGGCACGATATGGATCAGTAAGTCAAGATAGTGAAGCAATTAGAAAAGTAGCAGAAGATATTAAAGCAAATGCAGAAAGTTATAAAAAAACATATGAAGAAATTTTTACCTTGATGTCTGAAAAAATAACAGAAGCTAAGGCAGCAAGCTCTGCTTGGTGGGGACCAAACGCTAAGGCATTTTATGACGAATTTGAAAAGAAAAGAATAGATTTCGAAAATGCTTATAAAAATTTAAGTGCTATGGCATCAAATTTAGAGGAACAAGCAAATGCCTGGGATAGTTTTGAAAATTCATAAAATAAAGGAGTGATAAAATGGCATCAATTTCTGGAATGGATTATAATGCAGTCCAATCAGTAATAAGTGAATTAGAAACAAAAAAAAGTACAATAAGTGGTTATATGGATCATTTGATTTCTGAAGTACCATCAACTTTAGCAAGCGCATATAGTGGTGAAGCAGCAGATTCATACAAAAATGCATTAACTAAGACTTCTACTAATATTCAAAGTACAATGAATGAAATCATAAAGAGATTAAGTGATGAAGCAAATCAAAGACAAGCAGAATATGAAGCTAAAACAAGAGATTTGGCTGAATCAACAAGTGAATTAAATATATAATTTTTAGAGATTACTGAATAGTAATTTCTTATTAGTATAGATTAGATTTCTGGTCTCTACTAATAAGAAATTAGTAAAGGAGAATTAATATGGCACAATCCCAAGATGAGTCTCAAAGTCTTACAATAGAAGGAGTTTTAAATGGAGCATACACTGAACCATCTACAGATATTTTATATGCAAAAAAAATAGATGTAGATACAGTTCTAACTAAGATTGATAACATTAAAAATATGAGTGATAGTAAAAGTGAAGCTAAAACTAATATAAATAATAGTATTAATAAAATGTATGAAGTATTATCAGGTACAGATTCGTCAAAACCATTTTATACAAATACAGCAGCCCAACTAAATATCCAAAATATGAAAGACATACAGAGTGAAGTAAATAATATTGCTTCAATTTCAAATGAAATAAATAAAAATGAAATAAGAAGTACAATTGATACTTATAATGAAGAAATGATGAAACTTAAAAAAAATGTTAGAGATAAGTTATTACAAAAAGCTGCTGATGAATTCAATGCTCAAAAAAATGAATGGGATGGCTTTCCTATAATAAAGACTTATTCAACTCAAGATGGAGTACCTAGAAGGACAGATGACAATCCCAAAGGCTGTGATAGTCCATACAACGATGTACGATGGATGGATGATTCGGATACTGTAGAATATGAATTTGAGTATCTTGGAGGAAATTCAATTTCAAAAGAAATACCAGATGCTGAAGGAAATCCAACAGGAATGACAACTACAAGATCATATGATAGATGGAAAATTCATAAGTATAAGAAAATAACATATGCAAAATGGTTTAAAGAAATAAAGTCTCCACTTGACCCAACATATGAAAATATAGAAAAACAATTTGATGATGTACATGCAACGTTACCATATGTTCCAAGTAAAATACCAAATGATGATTCTGTTGATCAAAGCAGATGGGGAATTAATATATATGGATAGTAAAGGAGAATATTATGGCAGATAATGTTTTTAATGAAAATATAGAAGAACTAATCAGCGATACAGGTAATATTTCAAACAACTTGGAAAATATTATTAATGCAATAGATTGCGATGATATTGATTCAAGAGTCACGAACTATTTTGAAAGTCTTAAAAAACTAGGAACCGAAAAGAATAATCTCAATAATATTAAAGACAATGTAAATTCATATAAAATATGGTTATCAGATACTTATAAAACATATCTAGAAACAGATAGTGCTGTAAAACAATTAGCAAATGACGCGGCAGCAAATCCTTTTTCAGGAGATAGTAGCTTTGATGGTTCTAGTGTTGGAGCAGGAGCAGCATCAGCTATTGGGTTATCAGGTTTATCAGATGGTCTTGAGTCAATTACAGGAGGATTAGGTTCCGCTTCTAATCTGGAACAATATATATTATCAGCCGAAGATTGGGCAAATTTATCAGGACAAGAAAAAGATGCAATAATAAACAAATTAAAGGAATTAGGTTTTACAGACGAAGAAATTAATAATATTAAGGACGGAAAAGTATCAGTCGATAAAGCAAAACTTGAATTATTATCTAGTGAACTTGAAGAATTATATAAAAAAGATCCAAGTATAAGACAAAAACTAATTGATTTATACGGATTTGATATCTTTAATGATGATGGAACAATTAATAAAGAAAAACTTGCATTAACAATGCTCATGGATGACAAAAATAAAGATGATAAATATGACTTAAGTTTATTAATAAATAAATTAAAAGCGAGCTCTTCAAAATCATTATCAGGTCTAGAAACAAGTGTTGGTAATATTTCAAAAGTTAATACAGCCAAGATTTCAAGTAATGTTGGTAAAACAGCAGTAGCAGGAGGCACAGTTGCTGGAGCAATTGGTGGTATATCATCATTAGGAAAAGCTACTTCTAAAGGTAACTATGGTACTGATGCTCAAGCATTAGAAACAGAATCTAATAAAACAGAATTAACAAAGCAGGAAGATTCAGACGATTCATTAATCAATACAGGACTCGAAAAAGAAGCTAGTAAACTAATAAAAAAGATAAAGCCAACAACAAGTGGAGATATCAAAAAGCAAGGCGGAGCTGCCATGGTCGCAGCTGGATTAGCCGCAACAGGAGCTATTGGTGGTGGAGGAGCCGTTATTGTTAAAAAGACAATGATGCTTAAATTTACACCGGAAGATTGGGCAAGACAACCTCAAAATATAAAAGATGCAGTACTTGCAGATTTTAAAGCTGTAGGTTTTCAACCAAGTCAGATTGAATTATTCGAAAAATCTACTTTAAAAATAAAAGCCAAATTAGTTGATGATGTAATATTTTCAATTAGAAAAGCGCAAATTCTTGATGAATCCATAAAAGAAAAATTAAATTCCACATATAAATTTAGTGTATTCAACGAAGAAAATAAAATTAGTAGATACTTAGTTTTATTAGTAATGCTAATTGATGGAAAAAGAGTAACAGACGATGTAAGTATTTATAATATATTAAATAATATATTATCAGATACAAATTATTCTAACTATATATATACTGGAACTACTTTAGAAGAAATTGTTGTAACAGAAGAAGAAAAAAAAGAAGCAGAAGAAAGAAAACAAAAAGAAGAAGAAAATAAAATAACAGATAAAAAGGAAAATAACAAATCAACACAGATGGAAGAAAAAGATATAAAAACTCAAAAGGAATGGCTAGAAAGTATTGGTATACTAGACAATCTATAGAATGCATCTAATGCATTCTTTTTTCAACACAAAAAAGGAGCTAAACTACGGCTCCTTAATCTATATACAGAGGATCTTCACACT
>OMUM01000115.1 GCA_900314225.1 uncultured bacterium
TGGATCCTAATGACGCACAAATGGCTTTTCAAAGACATGCTACTTCTAAATTAAAGAATTTGGATGACTTATTTTATATCGAGTCTCTAGGTTTTAGAGGTGAAGCTCTTCCGTCAATTGCTAGTGTTTCTAATGTTCGTTTGAAAACAAGTGATGGTAAAAAAGGTACTATTGTTACTTTAGAAGGAGGGAAAAATATGATTGTTGTTCCTTCTGATTTACAGCTAGGGACAACAATTACTGTAACTGATTTATTTTATAATACTCCTGTAAGACTCAAATATTTAAAAAATTTATATATAGAATTATCTTATATAGTAGAATATATAAATAAAATGGCTTTATCTTATCCAAATATTAAATTTACATTAATTAATAATGATAAAGTATTATTAAAAACTGATGGTAATGGAGATCAATTAAAAGTAATTTATGAAATATATGGAGCAGATATTACTAAGAAGATGATTCCTATTGAAGGAGAAAATGATGATTATTATATACATGGATATATTTCTTATCCTGAAGTAACTAAGGGTAATAGAAATTCTATAACAACTCTTGTTAATGGTCGTGTTATAAAAAATAATGAATTAAATAAATGTATAATTGATTGCTACCACACTTATATTCATAAGGATAGATATCCGGTAATTATACTTAATATTGAAGTTGATCCGATTTTAATAGATATAAATATTCATCCAACAAAGATGGATATTAAGTTTTCTAAAATGGATACTTTAAAAGAATTAGTTATAGATTTAATTACTAAAAGACTTGAGGCTATTTCATTAATACCAGAAGTATCTGTTAGAGATAATTATTCTGTTAGTGAAGTATATAAAGAAATTACTGAAGATAATAATGATAGAGATTTTAAAGAAAAAGAAAATAATTATGAAGAAATGCAGCTTGATTTTGAAGTTAATGAAGAAAAAAATAATTATCAGAAAAATGAAGATTTGAATATAGAAGAAAATGATTTGCTTTTTGATGCCAACGAAAAGAAGGTACCTCGAATTAAAAAGATGATTCCACGAGGAGTTGTTTTAATGACGTATATAGTTGCAGAAAATGAAGATGGAATGTATTTAATTGATCAGCATGCAGCAGCTGAACGTATTAATTATGAAAAGATATTAAAGCAAATAAAAGAAAAACCAATTATAGTAGATTTATTAATTCCAATTAAAATAGAACTTAGACCTGATGAATTTATTTTAATTAAAGATAGATTTGATATTTTAAGAAGATATGGTTTTGATATTGATGAATTTGGGGATAATTGTGTAGTAGTTCGTACTCATCCTAATTGGGTACCTGATGAAAAGTCTGATGAAATAATTAGAAAGATAGTTGATATTGTAGTTGAAAAAGGAGATTTCGATTTTGATAAGTTTGTTTGGCGAATGGTTGCGACAACGGCTTGCCGTATGTCTGTAATGGCAAATACTTATATATCTTTAGAAGATGAAGAATGGATACTTGAAAATATAAGATATTGTGATAATCCATTTACTTGTCCACATGGTAGACCTACTATTATTTCTTATTCTAAATATGAATTAGAAAAGTTATTTAAGAGGCAATTAGATTAATTATCTTGAAAAATACTTATATTTGTAGTATAATATGACGCCTATGAAGGGGTATTTATAGATAATTTGTATAACTTTGTTAATGAATTCTATAATAAATGTAAGTTTTATAATGTTCATTTTAATTTTAAAATCTATGATTCTGCAAGTCGTAGCGATTCTTTTGTAATTTATTCTGATAATGAATATTTAAAATACTTTAATAGAAATATTTATTTACCTCAAATAAATTTAATTTTTAATAATAATTCAAAGCCTATGCATAATAAAATATTAAATTTAGTATGGTTATAACTTTATAGAAAGTGGTGAATTTATGCAAGATATAATTGTAATTGTAGGGCCAACAGGTGTTGGTAAGACTAAATTAAGTATTGAGTTAGCTAAGAGACTTGGTGCTGAAATTATAAATGGAGATAGTGTGTCTATTTATAAAAATTTGAATATTGGTAGTGCTAAACCAACAGTTACTGAAAGAGAAGGTATAGTTCATCACTTAATTGATATTAGAGAAGTTGATGAAGAATATTCTGTTTACGATTATCAAAAAGATGCTAGAGAATTAATAGATAGTTTAAGTAAACAAAATAAAAGAATAATTATAGTAGGTGGAACAGGATTATATATAAAAGCTGCATTATATGATTATAACTTTACTAAGGAAGAAGTTAAAAACAATTATGATGTATTAAGTATAGATGAGTTAATTAGTAAGATAAAAAATTATAATTATGAAATAAAAAAAGATGATTTAAATAATAGAAGAAGATTAGTAAGACTTTTAAATAAATTAGAAAATAATGAAGTAATTGATAATAATAAAGATAAATTATTGTACAATATTAAAGTAATTGGTTTAACTACCGATAGAGAAGTTTTATATAATAGAATTAATAAAAGAGTAGATTTAATGATACAAAATGGTTTAGTAGAAGAAGTTACTTATTTAAAAGATAAATATAAATGTAGTAGAATATTAAATAGTGCAATTGGTTATAAAGAATTTTTTGATTATTTATATAATAATAAATCTTTAGAAGAGGTAATTGGTGAGATAAAAAGAAATTCTAGGAGGTTTGCTAAAAGGCAGTATACTTTCTTTAAACATCAGTTTAATACTACTTGGTTTGATGTAGATTTTAATAATTTTAATAATACTATTTATGAAGTTTATAATTATATAAGAAAACAGTCTAATGATTAAATTAGGCTGTTTTTAATTCAATATAATGATCTAAATTAAAATTATGTTGTGTTTGTTCTATTTCTAGAAGTCTATTTGTATCTATTAAAAAATAATTATATTCAAGATAATCCAGTCCATCACTCGCAACAGGATCATCCCAGGTTAAATCTAAATGACGCCAACTATTATTAATAAGTAGTGAATTCCAAATATGATTTTCACTTGATACTCTAATATTTTTAACATTCATTTTTTCTAAAAATAACTGCATTAGATCTGTGTATCCACCACATAGTGCATAACCCTGAAATAATGGTCCATAGGCAATATCTGATTTGTAGTTGACAATTTTTTCATCGCTTCTATAAGAATCATATTTTGAATTATTTATTATATAATCGTGAACATTTTTAATATTATCTTCTAGACTTAGGTTACTATTAATTAATTGTCCAGATAATTTATCAATTTTATTATTAATTTCAGTTATTTCGTCATTAGTATAATTATGAGTAATATTAATAGTTACTCTGCCTAAATTATCATATTCAGATTCAATGTGACTAAAGCCATTGTATGGGTGTACATAGTTATTTATATCTGATAAAGTATTTTGGTCGTTTGCAAGCATTTTAACGTCTTTAATACAATTTTTAAATTCAATAGGGCAATAAAAAGTAAAACTATTTTGACCAGAGTTAATTACTGTATAATAAATATTTAAAATATCTTGGTAATTTTTAGGGGAAAAATTATCAGTGTTTTGAACAAAATTAAAATCATAATTTCGATAATATTTATTTTTTTCAATGGTAATTTTTTTGTTACTATTAAGATATTTATTTATATATAATATTATGTCATCTTTTCTTAGTAAAAATACGCCAATAAATATAAATGTTAAACCACAGGTTACTAGTATCTTTTTCATAGGATTCCAACCTCAACTTTAATTTAATTATATTAAATATGAAATAAAAAGTAAATAAAAAAACTAACTATAATGATATGAACCCCGTTTCTTGGACATGGAAACGAGGTTCATATCATAATTAGTTAGCTTCATCCATTGAATTTACCATTTTATTTAGTCTAGATTTT
>OMUM01000116.1 GCA_900314225.1 uncultured bacterium
AAGAAATGGGTATTTTAGAAGGATTACCTGATTCTAATCAATTATCATTATTCTAGAATAAATATATAACTATTTTATTTATAAGCAAGACTAGTTGTCTTGTTTTTTCTTATTTCTTATTTTATAATTTACTAGGTGATAATATGAAAAATATTTTACTTGTTAATAGAGATAATAAATTTAATGAAAAATATTTAAATTATATAAATTTAGTAAGTGTTAAAAGTATATATGATACTAATGTATTAGTTGAAGAAAATACGTATAAGGCATTTTTGAAACTTAAGGATTATTTATTTGAAAATAATATTGTAATTGGAATAGATAATGCATATAGAAGTGTAGAAGAACAAGAAAATTTATTTCAAAAGTATGAAGAAAAATATGGTATAGCCTATAGAGATAATTATGTTGCAATTCCAGGATATTCTGAACATCATACGGGTTCGGCTATTGATTTTAGTTTATTTATAAATAATAAATGGTTATCAGAAGATGAAATGTTACTACTTGATGATTCAATAATGAAATTTGTTCATAATTCATTATCTAAATTTGGTTTTATTTTAAGATATCCAAAAATTAAAGAAAATGTTACAGGTTATAATTATGAATCTTGGCATATTAGATATGTTGGAGTTGTTCCTGCGACTATTATTATAAATGATAATTTGACTTTAGAAGAATATTTACGTGATTTTTCTGGAGTAATTGCTTTAAATAAAAAATCTGGTCCTACTTCACGTGATTATGTTAATGAAATAAGTAAAATATTTGGTTTAAAAAAAGTAGGTCATACTGGAACACTTGATCCGTTAGCTGAAGGAGTTCTCTTAATAACTATAGGAAAAGCTACAAAAATAGCTGAGTTATTAACTTCTAATTATAAAGAATATATTGCTGAAGTAACAATGGGAATTAAGACTGATACTTATGACATTGAAGGAAATATAATAGAAAAATCTGATATTCTTGGAAATATAAATTTAAATGAGGCTCTTGAACATTTTAAAACAACTTATTTTCAAGAAGTACCAATATATTCAGCAATAAAAGTAAATGGTAAAAAATTATATGAATATGCTAGAAATAATGAAAAAGTAGAATTACCTAAGAAAGAAGTAACTATTAAGGAAATAAAGCTTTTAGGTAGAACTGATAATAAATTTACATTTAAAGCTTTAGTTAGTAAAGGCTGTTATATTAGAAGCTTAATTAATGATGTAGGAAAATATTTAAATATTCCAATGACTATGTCAAAATTAATTAGAACGCAGCAAGGAAATGTTTCTATAGATGAGACTTATTGTTTAGATGATATAAAATCTAATAAATTTAAATTATTATCTATTGATGAGTGTTTAAATTATCCGGTAATAATTTTAGAAAATAACTTATTATTTAAGGTAGTAAATGGTGCACCAATAGATAATACTTGGCAAATAAAAGATAAAGTAATATTTAAGAATAAGAATAGTAAAATACTTGGAATATATCAAGTTAAAGACAAGAAATTAATATCTTGGAAGAATTTTTAAATTAGTTTTTTTGACAATATTGAAATTTTATGTTATATTTAGCCAAGTAATTTGGGGGTTAGATGATGAAAAAAATTGTTGATTATTATAAAGTACTTGGTGTTGATATGTATGCAACTCAAAAAGAGATAAGAAAAGCATATTTGAAACTTGTGCAAAAGTATCATCCTGATAAACATGCTGGTGAGAAGTTAACTGAAGAAGAATATAAAAAATTAGAGGATAAAATTAAAAAAATTAATGAGGCTTATGAAGTATTAAAGGATGAAAATAAAAGATATAATTTTGATCAAGAAAAAAAAGAATATGATGAACAGCTAAGAAGAGAAAAGATACGTCAAGAATATAGAAGACAACAAGAAGAATATGAAAGACAATACTATTATCAACGAGAGCAACAAGATGAATATGATAGAGAACAAAAAAAATATTATAGAGAAGATTCTAAAGAAAGTTTTTGGGATTATATAAAAAATTCTTATGCTGAGATACGTGAAGAAGAAAGAAAATATCCTTTTTCAGAAAGACATGCAAGACTTACAAAATATTTTAATGAAGAGCATATTTGCAGAGATAAAGATTTTGTTTTAATGACCAAATTTGGTGCTATACATGTAGCAGGGGAATTCTTATATCAAATTTATAAATTTAGTAAAATTAAAGAAGATACATTACCAAAGTATATTATTAGAAATAGAAAAGCACTTGCGACTATAGCATTGGCTTCAGTTTTAGTAACTTCTGGTGGTAAAACTTTTAAAACTACTTCTTCTCAATATTATGATACAAATAATGGGACATCAACTGAATGTAAACAAGAAGAACATACTGTTGTTTTAAACAATATAAATATAAATAATGAAATTGTTTTAACAAGAAATTATATTGTTAAAGCTGGAGATACTTTGTCAACTATTGCAGAAAATGCAAGAACATCAATGGATAAAATAAAAAGTATAAATGGTATAAAATCTGAGAATATGATTTATATTAATGAAGAAATTAAAGTTCCATATACTATTCCAGTTGATGATTTACAATATTATGTTAAATCAGTAGAGATAGAAGATATAAGTTTAAGTGATCTTGCTTTTAAATATCAAACTACGGAAGATTCTATTTATAAGCTTAATAAGGATGCAATTGAAAAAGTAAATGATAAAGCATATGTTGTTTTAAGTGATAAATTATTGGTTCCTACATTTCCGACTTTGGAGGAAGTAAAAAAATTAAAAAATTCAAATAATTATAGTAGGTAAAAAAATACTTTGTAAATTATAAGTTCTGTGTTATAATACTGGAGAAAGGAGTGGGAAAAAATTATCCCACTCTTATTATTTACAAGGAGGTTACCCATGAAAGATAAAATAAAAGTACTATTAGATGATAAAATAAAAGAATTAAATGTTTTTATTGATGATGCGTTTATTAGTACTGAAGAGGGGAAAAAAATTTTAAATATTGTTCTAGATAGTGATGAGATAATTGATTTAAATAGGGTGACTGAGGCATCTAGAATAATAAATAAAATTATGGATGAACATGAAGATTTATTACAAGATTGTGTTGAATTAGATGTTTATTCTAAAGAGAAAGGAGAGATTGAAGATGAATAGTAAAGAATTTAAAAAAGCATTAGATGAACTTGTAAAAGAAAAAGAAATTGATCCAGAAGTAGTATATAGTGCAATGGAGCTTGCTTTAACTTCTGCTTATAAGAAGAATTTTCATTCTAAGACAAATGTTAAAGTATTATTTGATAGGGAAACTGGAGAAATAAAAGTATATTCTTTCTTAACTGTAGTTCCTGATAATAAAATGACTAAAGAAGAATATGAAGATGCTGTATTTGAAAGTTATGCTACTGATGAGGATAAAGATACAAAAGAAGAAGAAGAAAAAGAAGAAATGGAAAAGGAAGAAGCAATTGCTGAAGGAAAAGAACTACCTAAGAAGGAATTGCCATCATTCTTTAATCCAGAAACTGAAATTAAATTAAGTGATGCTAAAAAACTTGATAAGACTCTTGAAGTTGGAGATACAATTGATACAGAAGTTACTCCAAAAGATTTTGGAAGAGTTGCAGCTTCAACTGCTAAACAAGTTGTTATTCAAAAAATAAGAGAAGCTGAGAGAAATAGTATTGTTGAAGAGTTTGGAGATAAACAAGATGAATTGCTTGTTGGAACAGTTGCTTTGGAAGATACTGATAACTATTATATTGACTTAGGTAGAACAAATGGAATATTACCTAAAAAAGATTGTATTCCAGGAGAAAAAATTGAAATGGGTTCACAGATTAAGGTTTATGTTTCTAAAGTAGATAATAATGGTAAAAATTTACTTATATTACTTTCTAGAATTCATTATGGTTTTGTTAAGAGATTATTTGAATTAGAGATTCCTGAAATTAATGATGGAACTGTTATGATTTATAGTGTTGCTAGGGATGCTGGAAATAGAAGTAAAGTAGCAGTTTATTCAGAAAATCCAAGTGTAGATCCAATTGGAGCATGTATTGGTGAGAAGGGTTCAAGAATAGCTAGAATTATTGAAGAATTACATGGTGAAAAGTTAGATGTTGTTAAGTATGATAAAGATCCAGCTGTATTTATTGCTAATGCATTAAGTCCAGCAAAAGATTTAACAGTTGCTATTACTGATCCAAAGAGATTGGAAGCTATGGTAATTGCTGATGGTGATAATTTCTCTTTGGCTATTGGTAAAAAAGGTCAAAATGCTCGTCTTGCGACAAGATTAACTAAATTCAAAAAAATTGATATTAAAACAACAGAGCAAGCTAGAGAAGCAGGAATAAATTTTAGATAGGGTGATACTATGAAAAAAAGAAAAGTACCACTTAGAACATGTGTAGTTACTAAAGAAACTCTTCCTAAACAAGAATTACTTAGAATTGTTAGAACACCAGAGGGAGAAATAAAACCTGATGAAACAGGAAAGTTAAATGGTAAAGGAGCATATATTAAGAAAGATCTTACAGTTTTGGAAATGGCTCGAAAGACGAAAATTTTGGAGCGTAGACTAGAAAGTAAGATAGAGGATAGTGTTTATGAGAAAATAAAAAAAATAATAGAAAAGTGAGGTGAGTCTTCATGATGACAATTAAAGATTATGCAGTTGATGTAGATAAGACGATAGAAGAAATAGAAGCACTATGTGACAAAATCGGAATTGATTATAAAGACGAAAACACTGACTTAGATGAGACAAGTATAATTGAACTTGATAATGAATTACAAAATGAAGAAAATCAAAATGAAGAAATAGTAAATGATGAGATAGAGGAAGAAAGAAGACTTGAAGAAGAAGTAGAAGATAAAGCAGAGGAATTAGCTAATGAAACTAATATTGATTTGGATGATACAACTTCATTTACTAAGGTTAAGCAGAAACAAGCTAGAAAAAATGATAATATTAAGAGTAAAAAAGAGTTTTTAAAGGAAAGAAAAAAGATTTATAAACATCGTGAAAAATTACAGAGTAATGAAACTACAATTGATGATAATATCATAATTTATAAAGAAAACATGACTGTTACTGATTTAGCTAATGAGTTAAGTGTAACTCCTATTGAATTAGTTAAGAAATTAATGGGTTTAGGAATAATGGCTTCAGTCAATCAGTCACTTGATTTTGATTCTGCTGAGGTTTTAGTAGCTGAATATGATAAGGTTTTGAAAAAAGAGGAAACACAGGATATTGCTAATTTTGAAAATTATGAGATTGAAGATAAAGAAGACGATTTAGTACCAAGACCACCTGTTGTTACTATAATGGGACATGTTGATCATGGTAAAACTACTTTGTTAGATGCTATTAGGAATACTGATGTAGTAAGTGGTGAAGCTGGAGGTATTACTCAAGCGATAGGTGCTTATTCTGTAAAATATAATAATAAATTAATTACTTTTATTGATACTCCTGGACATGCTGCTTTTACAGAAATGAGAGCACGTGGAGCTAGTATTACGGATATCGTAATAATAATTGTAGCAGCAGATGATGGAATAATGCCACAGACTGTTGAAGCAATAGATCATGCAAAGGCTGCGAAAGTTCCAATTATCGTAGCAATAAATAAGATTGATAAACCAGATGCTAACATAGATAGAGTAATGACTGGACTTGTAGAAAATGGTTTAACTCCTGAAGAGTGGGGTGGAGATGTAATTGTTAATAAGATTTCGGCTAAAACTGGAGTTGGAATTAATGAATTGTTAGAAAATATTTTACTTGTTGCAGAAATGCAAGAGTATAAAGCAAATCCTAATAGGTATGCAACTGGTACTGTTATTGAATCTAAAAAAGATAATAAAGTTGGAACAATGGCAACACTTTTAATACAAAATGGAACACTTCGTTTAGGAGATCCTATTGTTGTTGGAAATTATTATGGTAAAGTTAGAACCTTAAAAGATGATCGTGGTAATAATATTGTTGAAGCAAAACCTTCAACTCCGGTTGAAATAACTGGACTTTCTGATATCCCTAGTGCTGGAGATAAATTTATGGCTTTTGAATCTGAAAAACAGGCAAAAGAAATTGCTCATGAAAGACAATTAAAGGCAAAAAAGGCTGATACTAATTTAGCCGGAATGAGCTTAGAGGACTTATTTGGTCGTATTAAAGAGGGCGAAAAAGAGATAAATGTTGTTTTAAAGGCTGATGTTAATGGTTCACTTGAAGCAGTAAAAGGTGTTTTAGAAAAAATAGATGTTGAAGGTGTAAAAGTAAATATTATTCGTGCAGGCGTTGGTGCTGTTACTGAAGGTGATGTTGTTTTAGCAAGTGCCTCTAAGGCTATTATTATTGCTTTCAATGTTAGAAGTAACAATGCAACTTTAGATACTGCAAAAGAATATGGAATAGAAATTAAATATTATGATATTATTTATAAAGTAGCTGAAGATATGGAAAAAGCTATGAAAGGAATGTTAGATCCAGAATTTGAAGAAAAAGTTATTGGTCAAGTTGAAGTTAGACAAATATTTAAATTTTCTAAAGTTGGTTTAATTGCTGGATGTCATGTTATTAGTGGTATTATTAAAAGTAATGCTAAAGCTAGAATTATAAGAGATAATATTGTTATATATAATGGTGAAGTAAATACTCTTCAACATGAAAAAGATCAAGTTAAAGAAGTAAAGAAAGATATGGATTGTGGAATTACTTTAACTAATTGTCAAGATTATAAAGAAAAAGATATTATTGAAGTATATGAACTAGTTGAAATTAAAAAATAGAGGGGGTAATGTTATGTCAAATATTAAAATAGAAAGATTAAATCATACATATCAACAAGAGATTAGTATAATATTAGGAAGAGAAATAAAAGATGAAGCAATTAAGTTTGTAACAATCACTGGAGTAGATATTACTAATGATTTGAGCTTTGCTAAAGTATATTATACTGTTTTAGATGAAAGTAGAAAATTAGAAACAAAAAAAGCACTTGAGCGAGCTTCATCATTTATTAGGTCAAGACTTGCTGAAAAAGTGGATATTAGACATACTCCTGAATTAAAGTTTATATATGATACATCTATCGAATATGGTGAACATATTGATAAATTGATTGATAAGATTAATAAAGACAAAAATAATTAATTGTCTTTTTCTTTTTTTTTAAAAATACTTGTGATAGAATTGATAATATAGAGAGGGTGAATATGTGTGACAAAGAAAAAAAGTGATGAGCTATATGATGATTCATGGATGTATATCTTATTATTAACTACACTAGCTATATTAACGGAATCAGTAAAGACTTATACATTTAAAATAAATAGTATTAGTTTAAGTTTTTCAATTATTTTATTACCATTTGTATATTTGTTAACAAATTATATTAATAAAAAATATGATTATAAAAAAGCTATTGCTGGTATTTCTATATCAGCTGTAATTACAGTATGCTTTATGGCTATTATTTCATTTGCTCTGGGAAAAGATTTAATATTGACGAGTTTATCAGGTGAGTTTTTTGGTTATGTAGTAAGTCAATTTATTAATTTAACTATTAGTAATTTCTTACTTAATAATACTACATCTCCTACTATATTAGTATTTTTAACATATTTATTTTGTATAATTGTATTTATATTGATTTATACTTTAGTAAATTTAAATAGAATGACATTAGATTATTATTGGACTAAGTATTTTGTAACGATTGGGATAGATTTTATAATATGTGTTCCAATAACTATAATTGATAAAAGTATAAAAAAAGGAAGAGATATCGAATAGATATCTCTTTAATTAAAAGTAAATTAAACAGGATAAGGTAAATAGTACAGTATTATGTAGAATATGCATTGTCATAGAAGTAAATACTGAATCTGTTTTACTGTAACTAATAGCAAATACTCCTCCTAGAGCTCCATAAGGAATTATATATAGATAATCAGTTAAAGTTTTAGCAGTACTAAATACATGACCCCCACCAAATAATAAGAAGGAAAGAATAATAAAAATATATTTTTTATCTTTAAATATATCATATAATGTTTTTCTAAAGACCATTTCTTCGTTAAATGGAGCAATTAAACAAGTTTCTAGGGCCATGAACATAGGAGAAGCTTTAATCATAGTTTGAACTATATTTTCATTAATTGCTCCACCAGATTTTAAAACGTAATATAATAATAAATTTGATGTCATCATAATTACTAATCCTACTAAATACCATTTAAAACCAGTATCAAAATTTTTAGAGAAGTTTTTTGTATATGTTTTGAATTCTTTTTTTAAATCTTTATGATATAAGATTAATATAATAAGCATAAATATAAAACTAGAAAAACAAGATAATAAAACTTGTGTACTTAGGTTGTTTCTTATTTTTGAAATATCTAACTTAAATAGTATTACTGGAATATATTGGAGATAACTAGAGAAGAAGAATCCTATAAATACAATAATACTTTTTATAATTTTATTAATATTTAAATTTTTCATTATATCACCATATTAAATTTATCATAAATATTTAGTATTTTAAAGTAAAAATAGTTGCAATATAAAAAAAATAATTATATAATACAAGTACTTACCTTGACTCAGTTTGAAAAATTTCCGATTTCTTACTTAGTTATGGTGAATTATTAAGAAAGGAAGTGTTGATTATGGCATTAACAAAAGAAAAGAAACAAGAATTAGTTAAAAAGTATGCTAGAAATGAGAAAGATACTGGTTCAGCAGAAGTTCAAATAGCAATTCTTACAGAAGAAATTAATGAATTAACTGAGCATTTAAAAGTACATACACATGATTATCATTCACGTAGAGGACTTTTAAAGAAAGTTGGACAAAGAAAGAATATGTTACAATATCTTGCTAAAAATGATATTCAAGCATATCGTGAGTTAATTAAAAAATTAGGATTAAGAAAGTAGACACATTTTTTCGTGTCTATTTTTTTTGAAGGAGAGGTAAATATGAAAAAAGTATTTGAATTGGATTTTCATGGTAAAAAAATTGTTGTTGAACATGGATGCCTTGCTAAACAAGCTGATGGAGCAGTACTTGTTAGATTTAATGATACGGTTGTTTTAAGTGTAGCGGTAGTCTCTAAAACAGCTAATTTATTATCTGACTTTTTCCCATTAACAGTTAATTATCAAGAAAAATTATATTCTGTTGGTAAAATACCAGGAGGATTTATTAAAAGAGAAGGAAGACCAAGTGAGGCTGCAACACTTGCTGCAAGATTAATTGATCGTCCAATGCGTCCACTTTTTCCAGAAGGTTTTAAAAATGAAGTACAAGTAATTTCAACAGTTTTATCAGTTGATCAAGATTGTTCTCCAGAACTTGCTGCAATGTTAGGATCTTCTCTTGCTGTATCAATTTCTAAAATACCATTTGATGGGCCAATTGCAGGAGTTAAAGTTGGTAGAGTTGATGGGAAATTTGTTATAAATCCAACAGCTGAAGAGCTAGAAAAGTCAGATCTTGATTTAACAGTAGCTGGTACACATGATGCAATTAACATGGTTGAAGCTGGGGCAAAACAAGTTAAAGAAGGTGTTATGTTAGATGCATTAATGGAAGGACATAATGCTGTAAAAGAATTGATTGACTTTGAAAATAAAATAATTGCTGAGATAGGCGAGCCTAAAATGGAATATGAAACACTTATTCCAGAAAAAGAGTTAGAAGAACGTATAGGATCTTTAATAACTGATAAGATGAATAAGGCTCTTCATATTAAAGAAAAGCTTGAAAAGTATGAAGCAATTGATAATATTAAACAAGAAATGATAGATTTATTTACTACTGAAAATGAAGATAAGTTAAAAGATGAAGAATTAAAAGAATTGCTTGTAAAAGTACAATTAGTAGTCAGTAAAATAGAATATGAATTATTTAGAAATATTGTTGTTAAAGAAGGTATTAGGTCAGATGGAAGAGCAATGGATGAGATTAGACCTTTATCAACAGATATTGATTTACTTCCAAGAACCCATGGCTCAGCTTTATTTACAAGAGGTGAGACACAAGCTCTTTCTGTCACAACACTTGGTGCTATAAACGAACATCAAATAATAGATGGTCTTGGTCTAGAAGATCAAAAAAGATTCATGTTACATTATAACTTTCCACAATTTGCCGTTGGAGAAACTGGTAGATATGGTGCACCAGGTCGTCGTGAAATTGGACATGGTGCATTAGGTGAGAGAGCACTTCTTCAAGTAATTCCATCTGAAGAAGAATTTCCATATACCATTAGAGTAGTTTCTGAAATACTTGAATCAAATGGATCTTCATCACAAGCAAGTATTTGTGCAGGTTGTATGTCACTAATGGCAGCAGGTGTTCCAATAAAAGCACCAGTTGCAGGAATTGCTATGGGATTAATTACTCATGGTAAAGACTATACTATATTAACTGATATTCAAGGAATGGAAGATCATTTAGGAGATATGGACTTTAAAGTTGCTGGAACAAGAAATGGTATTACTGCTCTTCAAATGGATATAAAAATTAAAGGAGTTACTAAAAAAATATTAAAAGAAGCCTTAACTCAAGCTAAAAAAGCTCGCCTAGAAATATTAGATGTCATTGAAAAACAAATCCCAGAACCTCGTAAAGAAGTATCTAAATATGCTCCAAAGATGGAAACATTTATGATAAATCCACTTAAGATAAAAGATGTTATTGGTAAGGGTGGAGAAACAATTACAAAAATTATCTGTGATGCTTCAAATGTTACTGAAGTAACTAATGTCAATGCTGTTAAAGTAGAATTAGAGGATGATGGTAGAGTAATAATTTATCATAATGATCAAAATATAATTGATAAAACTCGTAAGATGATTGAAGATATTACAAGAGAAGTAGAAGTTGGTAAGATTTATAATGCCAAAGTTGTAAAACTTGAAGACTTTGGATGCTTTGTAGAATTATGGCCAGGATGCGAAGGACTTGTTCACGTTTCACAAATAGCTGATAAGAGAATTGATAAACCAAGTGATGTTTTATCAGTAGGTGATGAAATAATGGTTAAAGCTCTTGGACCAGATAAAAAAGGTCGTCAAAACTTCTCAAGGAAAGATGCATTACCAAAAAAAGCACTTAAAAAGGATAAAAAATAGTCCTTATTATGCAATAAGTTATAAAAATTATAGCAATTTTTAAAAAATGTGTTATAATATGGGCAAAGGAGGAACGGATATATGAGTGATTTAATTAGAACAATTATTAGATGGATTATTGTAATTATAATTATTATTTTAATAATATTTATTATTTCTAAGATTACTAGTAAAAGTAGTTCAACAAGAAAGAATTTGAATTCAAATATAACAACTGTAGAAAAATCAGATAATTCAAAAAGTGATAGTTCTACATCTAGCGAAAATAGTAAATCAGAGACAAATTCAACTAAAAGTAGTAGTGATGCATCTGATGATAGCAGTAGTTCTACTAGTTCAAGCCAAGCAAATAGTAGTGATGAAGCAAATAATGAACAAGTAGTTAATTCACCAGACACAGGAACAAATGGAGGATTAGTAGGACTAATTGGTTCATTATTAGTAGTAGGCTCTACATCATATGTTGTTTATAAAAGTAAAAGATTCAATTAATATTTGAATCTTTTTTTCATATATTTTAATAGGTGAAATATTTATGAAAAAAATATTACTTTTATTTTTTTTAACTATTTTTAGTATGTATTATACTAATGTATGGGTAAATATTTTAAGAGAAAAAGATTCTCTTATGCAGGAAATAAATGCAAATAGTTTTAAATATGAAGTAAAATCAATAGATGCGACTATAAAAGATAACGATATAATTATACCGGGAAAATATGGGAAAAAGATTAATAAAAAAGAGTCATATTTAAATATGAAAAAATATGGAACTTATAATGAATTATTAACTGTAATGACTGAAGTAAAACCAGATATTTCAGTAGAAGATAACTATGATAAATATATAGAAAAAGGAAATCCATTAAATAAAAATATTTCTTTAGTATTTATTGTTGATGATAATATAAATCAAATAATAGATATTTTAAATACTAAGAAGATTGTTGCAAATATATTTATTGATGGAAAATATATAAAAGAAAATGAAAATTTTATTAGGACTACAAATAATCAAATAGAATTACTTAGTTTTAACAATAAATATGAGGAAGATTCTTTTAAAGTTTCATTATCATATTTAAAATCTTTAACTGGTAAAGATTCTCATTTTTGTTATACTGAGAGAAAAGATGAGAAGATATTAAATTTATGTAAAAAATTAAAATTACATGTAATAAAGCCTTATTTAGTAATAGAAAATAATTTATTATCTTTATTAAAGAAAAATATTAATAATGGGATAGTTATATCTATTAGAATAAATTCTGCTAATATAGATGATTTATCTTTAGGAATTGATTATATTAGAAGAAAAGGGTATGAGATAGTTACTTTAGATGATTTAATAAATGAAAATATTGATTAATTTTTAAAGACAACTTTTAGTTGTTTTCTTTATTTGCTCTAATTTCTTATTTATTGTATAATTCTAGATAGGGTGAAGTATATGTACTTAAAAGAAATAGTTGCTAGTGGATTTAAGTCATTTGCAGATAAAATTGATATAAAATTAGATAATAAAATTACTTGTATTGTTGGACCTAATGGTAGTGGTAAATCAAATATTGTTGATGCTGTTAGATGGGTGCTTGGAGAACAATCAGTTAAGTCTCTTCGAGGAGATGGCTCAATGTCTGATGTAATATTTTCGGGTAGTAAAAGTAGAAATCCACTTAATGTTGCAAGTGTTGAATTGGTTTTTGATAATACAGATCATTATTTAAATGTACCATATACAGAAATATCTATTAAGAGAAGAGTATATCGTACAGGTGAAAATGAGTATTTTTTAAATCATGAAAGATGTAGGCTAAGAGATATTAATAATTTACTTATGGATACTGGTATGGGTAAAGGTTCTTTTAATATTATATCTCAGGGTGAAGTAGATAAAATATTAAGTAATTCTTCTTATGATAGACGAATAATTTTTGAAGAAGCATCTGGTATTCTAAAATATAAAAAAAGGAAAGAAGAGGCTTTAAAAAGACTAGATAAAACACATAATAACTTAGATAGAGTAAATGATATTATTACGGAATTAACTGATCGACTTGATCCTTTAAAAGAACAAAGTGAAAAAGCAAATATTTATTTAGAAAATAAAAAAGGACTTGATAAATATGAAGTAGCTTTACTAACATATGATATTGATACATTGAATAATAACTTAGAAATAGCTAAATCTAAAAAAGAAAAATTAGATGAGGAGATACTTTCTCTTTCAACTGAATCTAATAAAAATAATTCTAAATATTTAGAAGAAACTAATAAATTAGGAAAATTATCAGAGGAGTTAGCTAAATTACAAAAAGAATTATTAAAAGTTACAGAAGAGGCAACTAGAATAGAAGGAGAAAAGAATTTATTAAAAGAGAGAAGTAAAACTACTAAAGAAGAAGATGAAATAAAAGAAAATATTCGTAATCTTATTGAAACAAGAGAAAAATTATCTGGAGAAGAAAGTATAATTAGTTCTAAATTGAATGATATAGAAGACTCTTTTAGAAATAAAGATAATGAATTAAAAGAAATAGAAAATAATCTTCAGAGTGAACAAAGTAAAAAGAATATGCTTACTAGTAATTATTCGAAAGCAAGTCAGGAGCTTATTTCTTTAAAATATCGAATAACTAATTTGAGAAGTCAAATTGAACAGGGTGCTGATATGCCAAATAGTGTTAGGAGTGTTTTAAAAGCTAATGAGCTTAAAGGTATTTATAATACGATTGGAAATGTTTTATCTATTGATGAGAAGTATGTTAAAGCACTAAATACTGCCATAGCAGGCAATAAAAACTTTGTTATTACAAAAGATGAGAGTTCAGCTAAGAAAGCAATTTCTTATTTAAAAGATAATCATTTAGGTCGAGCAACATTCTTCCCACTTTCTGTTATTAAAGAAAGATATATTGATTATAATAGTTTAAATTTATTAAAAAATAGTAATGATTTTTTAGGTGTTATGTCTGATTTAGCAAATTATAATAAAGAATTTACACCTATTATTAAAAATCAATTAGGAACAGTAATAGTTTCAACAAATATTAATTCGGCGACCAATCTTTCTCATATGATAAATCAAAAATATAAGATAGTTACTCTAGATGGAGATGTTGTTAATGTTGGAGGATCTTTAACTGGAGGATCTACTAATAATACAAAGAGCATTGTTATTTTAAAACAGGAATTATCTCATTTAGAAGAAAAATTTAATAATTTACAAGATGAAGAAAAATCTATTCAGGAACAATTACAAATTAATAATAAAAATATAAGTAAGATAGAAGAAGATACATATAAAGTATCTAAAGAAAAGGTTTCTTTGAAAGAAGAATATAATAATAAGAAAAATGAATTATTAGAAATTAAAAATAAGTTACTTAATATTAAAAAAGAATATGAATCTCTAGAAGCTATAAATAATAATAATGTAAGTGAAAAAGAGGAAGAGTTAATTAAAAAATATCATGAAAAAATAGCTTTAAAAGAACAAATTGAATTTCATATTACTAATTTATCTAAAGAAATTGATGAATTAAAAGATAAAGAAGAAAAGTATCAGGCTGAAGAAAAAATTAAGAAGAGTATTCTTCATACTAAAGAGAAATTATCAAATGAACTTGAAATTGAAATAAATAGAATTGATGTAAGATTAGATAATATGTTACAGAAATTATCTAGTGAATATGAAATGACATATGATAGAGCAAAGGGCGAATATATATTAGATATTGATCCAGAAGAAGCGAGAAGAAAAGTAAATAATTATAAAAATAATATTAAAAGTATTGGTATGGTTAATTTGGATTCGATTGAAGAGTATAAACAAGTTAATACAAGATTTGAATTTTTAAATAATCAAAAGTCTGATTTATTAAAAGCAGAAGATTCTCTTCTTGAAATAATGAATGAAATGGATGAAGTTATGAAAGAGGAGTTTAAAAATACTTTTGAAAATATTAGAGTAGAATTTCAAAAAGTCTTTAAAGAGTTATTTATGGGTGGACATGCTGATTTAAAATTGACTGATGAATCTAATTTACTAGAAACTGGAATAGATATAGTAGCATCTCCTCCTGGTAAGAAGTTAACTACTATTACTTTACTTTCTGGTGGTGAAAAGACTTTGACAGCAATTTCTTTATTGTTTGCAATTTTAAATGTTAGAAAAGTTCCTTTCTGCTTATTTGATGAAGTTGAAGCTGCTTTAGATGAAGCTAATGTTGGAGTTGTCGGAAAATATTTAAATAATTATCAAGATAAGACTCAATTTTTAATAATTACTCACAAAAAGAAGACTATGGAATATGCTCATACTTTATATGGAATAACTATGCAAGAGTCTGGTGTATCAAAACTTGTAAGTGTCCATTTAGAAGATCATGAAGAAGTGCTATGACAGAACAAGAAATAATTGAATATATTGGTTTTAGTGGAACTTATACTAAGAATGTTAAAAAGAAATTAAATAAATTAATAAAAAAATATCATCCTGATCATAATAAAACAGATAAAAAAACTATTCTTACTTTATATTCTATAAAAGAAAAACTGGAAAATAAGACTTTAACTTATACTAAAAATATTGATAATACTAGTCAGACTAATAATATTTATAAAAAAGAAGAAGTATATGATACTAAAACAATAAATTTTATTAATAGAATCATAAATATTTTAATAAGAGAAAAAGATTTCTTTAATAAAGAATTAAATAAAATATATAATAAAGAATATTATTATAATAAAAAATTATATAAAAATAGTGAATTAGATAGTTATAATGATATTGAAATTGAAAAAATATTAGAAATATTAGATTCTATAAAGAAAGTTAATTATATTGATATTTTATATGTAATATTTATTTTTATATTTATTGGTCTTAGTTTTTATAATATTATTTTTAGTATATTTCTTTTGTTTATTATTTATTTTGAATATTCTTTTATTAAAGAAAGATATAATGAGTATAATAAGTCTTTAGTAATTCTTAGAGAGAAAAAAGCAAAAAAGGAAGAATATTATATTAAGAATAGAAAATATGAAAAAATTATTAATAGATTAAATAGAGATGAATTAGATTTAAAAAATGAAAGAAGAAAAGTCGCTAATGATATTTCATTTTATAATTATCAGTTATCTTTAAGTAATAATTATTCTAAAGTTCGAGAAGATAATGATAGTAAAGTATATAAAAAAGACTAGATGGCTCTCATCTTGTCTTTATCTTTATATGGATTTTTTTTATCTATTTTATCTACAAATAATATTCCGTTTAAATGATCTAATTCATGTTGGAAACAAACGGCTAGTTCTTCTCTTCCTCTTACATGAATTTTTCTTCCTTCCATATCATAAGCTTCCATGGTAACTCTGGCATATCTTGGAACTATTCCTTCGACTGGTCTATTGACACTTAAACAACCTTCGCCTTCTTCAACATAAATTTTTTCCATAGAATTACTTATTATTTTAGGATTTATTAAGATATATGTTTCAAATTCACCTTCACCTGGTTCACCAATTTCATTAACGACAACAAACATTCTTTTTGCAACACCAAGTTGTATAGCTGACATTCCCATACCAGGCCGTAGATCATATTTTTCAGCAAGCTCAGGCATTTGAGAGTCATGTAAATAAGTAATCATAGTATTTATTAAATCTTTATCTTTTTTTGTAAGTGGAAATTTAACTTCCTTACTAATACTTCTAAGTCTTTTATCTTTTTCATCTAATATATCTTTTGTTTTTAACACTAATACCACCTCACTTTTTAATTACTTATCAAAACTAACATATATATTATATACAATTTGTAAGATTTGTCAAAAAACAAAAATGATTCATACGAATCATTTTATAAATTAATTATTATGTCTTGTACCAATTATAATTACTAGTAGAATAAATAATACTAATATAATAGCATAATTATTTCTACTACAATTATTATTTATTGGGTAGTAGGAAACAGTTGTTGTATTAGGACAACATCCATTTGTTGCTCCATAGTAATACATAAATATCCTCCTTTACTAATCTAATATAATTTATGTGATTTTACAGTTATTGTTAATAATTTAGTTAATAGAATAAATTAAGTTAATATTTTATTCAATTTTATGGTATATTTATTATGTATATAATAAAAGGAAGATTAGATGAGAAAGATATTTAAATATTTAGATAAAACATTACTTATAATTACTTTAATCTTATTTATCTTTGGATTAATAATGGTTTTTTCGGCATCTAATGTTACGGCATATATGTCACATGCTGTTAGTCCATATAGATATTTTATAAAGCAAGGAGCATTTCTTTTAGTTGGCTTTATTATATCTTTTTTCTTAATTAGATTTAATACTAGATCATATAATTATTTTTATTGGCCGTTTATTATAATTAGTATTGTATCTTTGGGATTAGTTTTAGTATTTGGTACTATAATTAATAAAGCAAAAAGTTGGTTTGAAATTGGTCCTATTAGTATTCAGCCCAGTGAATTTGTTAAAGTAATTGTTATTGTTTTTTTAGCTTGCTACTACGATATTAATAAAAAGAAATTAAATAAGTGGACTGTTAGTTTATTTCCAATAGCAATTTGTTTAATAATTGCCGTATTGATATTTGCTCAACCGGATCTTGGAACAACTATAATATTTGCATGTATTGTCGGTGCTATATTTTTGTCTGTACCAATTTCTAAAGAAATAAAGTTTAAAACAACATTTTTAACGTTTGGACTTTTATTCTTTGGTATAGTTGTTATTTTAGGTAGTGGAAAAGGTGTATTATTACAGAGACAACTTGAAAGATTTAATTTTACTGATCCTTGTTCTAGAATACTTGATGATGGAAATCAAGTCTGTAACTGTTATATTGCTATTAATAATGGCGGACTTACTGGTGTTGGACTTGGTAATTCTACACAAAAATATTTATATTTACCAGAACCATATACTGATTTTATATTTGCAATTATTGTTGAAGAGTTAGGTGTAATTACAGGAATAATATTAATATTTGCTTATATAGTTGTATTATATAGAATATTATTAATAGGAAGACAATGCCCTAATAATAGAGGAGCAACTATTTGTTATGGTGTAGCTATTTATATATTTTTACATATTGCTATTAATTTAATGGGTATAATGGGGATGATGCCAATGACAGGAGTTCCACTTCCTTTTATAAGTTATGGAGGAAGTTTTACTACTAGTTTAATAATAGCATTAACATTAGTTCAAAGGATTAGTTTTGAAAATGCAGTAATGAAAGAAAAAAAATAAAAAAAGTATTTACTTTAATAAAAAAATAATAGATAATTTAATTATAGATAATGGGAAGGTGATTAGTGTGAAGAAGGTAGAGAAAAAAAGAAAAGTTTATTTAAGTGATTTAATAGGGCCGACTATTGCTATTGAAAATCTTTTGATATTATTATTTTATTTATGGTGGAATTTTGCAGTAATTAAAAAACCGGGAGTAGTTTCTTATATTATTGCTTACCTTTTGGTTTTTGGAGCAATTTTCTTGATTGTTTTGAGTATTATTAGTTTTATAAGACTTTTAATGAATAAAGAAGATTTGAGCAAAAAATTAAAAGTAGAAAGAACTTATTTTTCTGTAGTTGGTATGATACTTGGTTTAGTGTTATTATTGTTTACTTATACAATAGCATGTTCTATAACAGACTTTAGTAAGCCAGTTGGATATTGTGATGGTTTAACTGATATTGTTAGGGAAAATAGATAGAGGAGAAATAGTTATGAAGAAAGATAAAACTTTAAAATATTTAATTTTATTTGTTATTGTGGTGTTTTTAGCACTTGTATTTTTTGCATATACAAGAGGTGTTGTTTATCAAAAAAATGGGTATGGAGAAATAATTGATTGTTCTTATACTGTGGTTAATCTTATTATAAATACTTTTATAATTATTATTTCTTTGGCGATAGTTGAATCATCTATTGTATCCATAAGAAAATTACCTAAAGATAAAAATGACTATAGTAAAGCATTAGTTACTGCTAATATAATTATTGGTACTTTATTAAATGTATTTATTATATTTTGGCCAATAGCTATTTATATCATAAAATGTATTTAGAAATAGTATTTTCTTTTCTTTTATTTTATTAATTTGCATTTGTTATAACAACATGTTATAATAAATGCGATTTTTTATTGTGGGGGAAAAGAGGATAGAATATGGGTGACAAGATAAAGTTATTTAGTTCTGAATTAGATAAAAAAATAGTGAAAAATTCGAAAGTATTTATTGTTGGGCATAATGAACTAGATTTTGATGCTATTGGTTCTGCTATTGGTTTATATGTTCTCACAAAAAAAAGAGGTGCTGAACCATATATTATAGTAAATGATGATAAAGAAAAATTGGAACCAGGTGTAAAGAAAATAATAGATACTTGCAGTTCTATGAATATTATTGATAAAAATAAATTTTTAGATATTGTTGATGATAATTCTATACTTATTGTAACTGATACTAATAAAAAAGAATTGATTTCAGTTGCTGATTATCTAGATAAATTTAAAGATGTTGTAATAATTGATCATCATTTTTTATCTGATGAATCAATCAATGCTTCATTAAGCTATGTTAACCTAGAATCTTCTAGTGCTTCGGAAATTGTTACACGAATATTAAATATTACAAAAACAAAATATGATAGTTTAATCGCTAATTATTTACTTGCAGGAATATGTTTGGATACAGATAGATTTAAGAAAAACACTTCAGCATTAACACATGATATTGCTGAGAAATTAATTAATCATGGTGCAGAAATGGATTTTGTTAATGGACTTTTTCTTCAAGATTTTGAAAGTTATTGTCATGTTGCTAGTTTAATAATATATGATAATACTATTCGAAAAATTTATACTGAATCTTTATCTCCAGTTCAAGTCTCATTTTCTTTAAATAGAAAAATGCCTAAAAGCATTTATTTAAAAGAAGATTGTGCTAAGGCTGCTGATAGAATGATAAAATTTATTGATACTGATGCATCATTTGTAATGTGTTATGTTGATCCAGAAAATGTTCATATATCTGCAAGAGGTGGAAAAAGAGTTAATGTTGGTAAAATAATGGAAAATATTGGTGGTGGAGGAAATTACCAAAGTGCAGGAGCAAAAATTAAGTCTGATGATATATTTTTAATTGAAAAAAAGATAATGGAAAGTGTTCCTTTGGGTATATCTTCTGAAGAAACTATCATTGATAATCCTGTCGAAATGAATGCAAAACAATTAGTGAAAAAAATAAACAAATAAAAGTCTTTAAAGTCTTTTTTTTTCTAATAATATATTTGGAGGTGATATTTATAACATTTAAATATCGTTATCGAAAACAAATAATTATTGGTATTTTATTATTTTTAATTATTAGTATAATAATTTTCTTTTTAGTTAATTATTCTTTAAATAGAAAAGCTAATAATAGTAATGATGACAAAGAAATTGTAGAAGAAGTTACTAAAAAAGAAAACAAAAAAAGTAAAATTGAAGAATATAAAGTTGATATAAAAGGAGAAGTAATAAATCCTGGAATTTATACATTAAAGATTGATTCTCGTGTGATTGATGTTATTAATATGGCAGGAGGTTTAAGTGATAAAGCTGATACTTCAGTAATTAATTTAAGTAAAAAAATAAGTGATGAAATGGTAATTATAATATATAGTAAGCAAGAAGTTAGAAATTTTGAAGAAACTAAAGAAAAAGAAAAGATTATTCAAAATAAATGTATTAAAGCTAATGATAATGCTTTAAAAAATGATGCTTGTATAAGTTCAGATAATAGTACTGTTGAGACAAATAATAAAGTATCTATTAATACTGGAACACAAGATGAATTAATGACATTACCTGGAATAGGAGAGTCTAAAGCTAAAGATATTATAAAATATAGAGAAACTAATGGTAAATTTAATAGTATAGAAGATATAAAAAAAGTATCTGGTATAGGAGATAGTTTATTTGCTAAAATTAAGGAAAATATTACTACATAGTGAATTATATTATTTAATATTTATTATTACTATTATAATTGCTATTATTAGATTAAATATACCTAAAAAGTCTATTTATAATAAAAATACTAAAGAAGTAGTTGGAATAATTACTTCTATTTATAAAGATAATGATAAGATAAAAATAAATTTAAAATCTAAAGAGAAAATACTTGTAACTTATTACTATAAGAAAAATATTAATCTGTCTCTTGGAGATAAAATAAAGGTATATGGAGACTTTAATATACCTATAGTAAATCATAATAAATATTTATTTAATTATAAAAAATATTTAAATAGAAAAAATATCTTTTATCAAGTTAACGCTAAAAATATTATTAAATTAAGTAGTAATAATAATATATATTATCTAATTAAAAATAAAATAATAAATAGGATACCTAATAGATATTTAAATACTTTTTTATTAGGTGATAAATCATATATTGATAAGAATGTTATTAGGAGTTATCAAGAAAATGGAATAAGTCATTTATTTGCTATTAGTGGAATGCATATAACATTATTATCTGAATTAATTAAAAAAATATTAAAAAGATTTAAATTGGATGATTTAACTATTTATAAAATAACTACAATATTTTTAATTAGTTACTTGTTATTAGTTGGTCTTTCTCCATCAATACTAAGAGGAGTATTATTTTATTTATTTTTTACAACTAATAAATTGTTTTATTATTATATAGAATCAAATTATTTAGTTTTATTAATAATATCTATATCTTTATTAATAAATCCTAATTATATATTTGATGTTGGTTTTCAATATTCTTATTTAATAAGTTTTTCTTTAATTAATTTAATGAATAAAGAGTCTAATTATTTATTTAGTTTATTAAAAATTTCTATTATTTCATTTATAGTAGGTATTCCAGTTACTTTATATAATTTTTATCAAGTTAATTTATTAAGTATAATTTATAATTTATTTTATGTACCATTAGTTAGTATAATTATTTTTCCTTTTAGTTTAATTGTATTTATTTTTCCTAAATTAAATGTAATATATAATTTATTAATAATAGTTCTTGAAAAGACTTCTTTATATTTAAGTGAAATATCTTTATTTAAAATAGTATTTTTAAGATTACCTTCTATATTTTATTTAATATATTTAGTACTTATTTTTATTTATATTTTTAAAAAGAAAAATATTTATATTTATATATTATTTATATTTTTATTAATTCATTATATGATTTCATTTGTTAGTAATAGTTGTTATATTAAATTTTTAGATGTTGGGCAAGGAGACTCTATATTAATACATGTTGATAAGAAAAATATTTTAATAGATACTGGTGGAAGTCCAACATATTCTAATGATAATGATGGAGAGATTTATTTTAATGTAATTTATCCTACTCTTAAAAGTTCTGGCATTAAAAAAATTGATTATTTAATTTTATCTCATGGAGATAAGGATCATATAGGAGAAGCTAAAACATTAATAGATAATTTTAAAGTAGGTAGAGTAATATTTAATTGTGGTAATTTTAATTATTTAGAAAAGAAAT
>OMUM01000062.1 GCA_900314225.1 uncultured bacterium
TTGATTTTTTTCAACAAACTCTCCGTTGAGTTACAAAATTAAAAAGGCAATTTGTTTGCCTTTTAATTATTTTTTCATGATTACAATTATTTATTTACAATATCTATCTTTTTATAATAACTAACACTTATGAATAGAAAGATAATAGTACAAATTACACTAATAATGATTCCATATATACTAGTTAAGTTTGTGTTAGATATACTATTAATATAGAAGATATTATTTTCTCTAATAATATTATAATCTAAATAACTTATTGGAAGATATGCTATAAAATATAATACTTTAATTTTTAAATTATCAAGTATAACCCAAATTAGTATAGATAAAAGTGTTAAAACAGAACAAACACTTGAAGTAACTACTGTATTTTTGAATGTAGCAGATAAAAAATACATAAATGATAAGAAACATATTACAGGAATACTATGTAATAGCAACTTTCCAAAATACCAAATAAAATAATTAATTTCATGGACTTTTCCACCAATCAATACTAATTCATTAACAAATAAATCATCGAATCCATAATTTATTCCACTGATTATAAATATAAAAATACTTCCAATAATCCACAATAAGAACATATTAATTATTAAATAGATAAACTTTGATATCAATATTTTTTCTCTTTTCATTGGAACGGTTAATAGTAGTTTGACAGTTCCCTTATCATGTTCACGAGACACAATTCCACTACAACTAAATATTAAAATAAAACATATAATAAATCCTAAACTTAATCCCTTATTTGTATAGTTCTTAGTATTCAAATATTGTCCATCATATGCCAAATAATCACCTGGTATCTTTAAATCATGTTTTATTTCTTTCTCATAAGCATATTTTATTATTTTTTCTTGATTTTTATAAATATTCTTTAAGTTGCTGTTCAATTTTAAAGTATATGAATCACCATTTTTATTTAATACACTATTAGAATTCCATAAATCGTTAAAATACATATATTCTGATACATTTACAACTCTATAATCATACTGTTCATCTATTTTATTTCTTATGATATATTCACAATATTCTTTATATCGGCTATTTGAAACATTTCCAGTTTTTTCACAATTATATTCCATATATTGATAAAACTTATTATCCTTAATAATCTTATCATACCTTATAATTTTGGCTTCTACTTTTTTCTTTTTATTTTGATAATCTGCATTTTTGTAAGAGTCTAAATAATCAATATAAGCTTCTTTAATAATGTGATATGTATCTAAACTTCCAGTATTTTCATATCTTAAAATATAATTTGAAATTTCATCTTTATCACAGTCATCTAATCTGTTTAGTGCATATTTATGTGCAACTTCTTGCATATATACACGTATAAAATACTTTTGCCACATTGTTTCATTATGACCTTTAATAACATTATTTGTAAGTTTAAAATTTTCATGTACTTCTTCCATAACAGAAACTAAATCTTCATTAAAATCAGAAGGATTTTTTTCATTGTCAGTTTTATATTTATTTATAATAGAATTGTACTCTGATTCATGATAAGAAAAAGAATTATCATAAGTGACTCTATTGCCAAATGTTTTCTCAAAAAGAATTAGAAGTAACGATCCAACAAATAGAATTAATAAACTAACTATTATTTTTTTTATAGAATAATTCTTAATAAACTCTGCCTTTATTAGTTTACTCATTCTTTTCACCTTCTAACTTATTCATGAATTCTTCTTCTAAAGATATATTTTTATATTTTACTTTTTCAATTCCAAAATCTTCGATAATGGTTCCATGATCAACCATTAAAATTCTATCACAAATATTTTCTATCTCAGGTAAATTATGACTACTTATTAGGATTCCCACATTACTATTCCTACTTAAATTAATCAATAATTCTCTAAGTTGTTTTATACCTATTGGATCAAGTCCATTAGTGGGTTCATCCAATATTAATAACTTAGGCTTATTAATAAGGGCATTAGCTATTCCTAATCTTTGTTTCATACCTAACGAATAAGTCTTAACTTTCTTATTTATACTATCATCAAGTTTTACTTCATGAATTACTGCATTCATATATCCAACATCTTTCATATCAAATAAAGTCATTCTTATTTTTAAGTTCTTTAATCCTGAAATATTTAAATAAAAATCCGGATTTTCTATTACAGAACCTACTACTTTAAGAGCTTCTTCTAGATTATATCTAATATCATTACCATCAATTTCTACTTTTCCAGTATCACTATGATATAGTCCTAAAATACATTTCATTAACGTTGTTTTTCCACAACCATTTGGTCCAATTAATCCTACAACATCTCCTGAATACAATTCAAAGTTAATATTATTTAATATCTTACTTGTTCCAAAAGATTTTGATAAATTTTTAACTTCAAGAATTCTTTCACCATTATTATTTTCTCTCTTTTTAAAATTTCTTTCTCCATTAAGTAATTCTCCAACTGTTATATTAAAAATAGAGGCTATTCTTTTTAATTGTGAAATATCAGGTGCATTAATACCTCTTTCCCATTTTGAAACAGAGTTATCTGTAATATCTAATAAATCTCCCAAGTCTTTTTGAGTGAGATTTTTTTCTTTTCTCAATTCAGAAATAAATAATCCTATTTTTTCTTGATTCATATTTATCACCTCGTATTTTAAATATAAAATAAACACTTTATTTTTTCAATGACTTGTTAAGTCAGTAAAAAAAATACCAATATTCTTGGTATCTGGCTTGGTATCTAGAAAAAAACCAAAGCTTCTAAAACCCTTATAAAATAAAGTGACACTGTCTCTCGACAGTGTCTTCAGGGGGAAATATCACATACTTCTCATCAACACTGATTCCCTTTATTTACAACGTTTCATTACTGCCCATTACTAACAAAAAAGAACCCAATCTACATAGTTCACACATAAAAGTGGTTTATTTGTGGTTTAGTTTTTCTTCCTTGATCCTATGTACTTTCCTGTAGAATAACTAGCACCTGTAATAAGCAATAATAGCGCTCCGATTTCTAAGTACTTTTCAATACCATCTTCACCAACTGTACCCTTTATATTAGCAGCCAATGAATCCTTAGAAGTTGAATCATCTATATGGAAAATATTTCCTTCAGTATCTACATATCCCAAACTATTTCCACCTTCAGAATCATCAGAATCTACAAAATCCTCATCTTCACCATAATATAAGTCACCATTAGCAGCATCTTCTTCATACGTAGTATAATCAGGTTCATCACATTGACAACTAGGAGATACTTCACCATTATTGCATACATAATGACCACTTTGTCCGCAATAAGCAACTCCACCGTTGCCTGAACAGCAGCCTCTTTTTGCTTCAACTGAAACGCAAGAAATAGAAATAATTAATATAAGTAAAACTAGTATTCTCTTCATAATACACTTCCCGTTCATTTCATTAAACATATTATATCATAACAAGTAGAAAAGAGTAACCCAAATGAATGTGGTTACTCAGAATGCAAATCATCTATTGTATTAACTATATTATATAAATCACTCTTATAAAAATGTGAGTATGTTCGCAAAGTTTCTTCAATCTTACTATGACCAAGATACTTCGAAACAATAGTAATATTTGCTCCTCTACTAATAAGTAAACTGGCACAACTGTGCCTAAAATCATGGATACGAATCTTCTTAACACCAGATAATTCACAGTTTCTGTTCTTCCTTATTCTTACTCTATCAGAAGAAATAGGTTTAAATGAACCTAACACAAACCAACTGACATTAAATCCATATAAATCTTCATTCTCTTTCTTTAATAATTTTAAATCTCTTATAAGAAAATCTGACAAAGGTAAAGTTCTAATACTACTTTGAGTCTTCGGAGAAGTGACTTTATATGAATTCTTTCCAAAATAATCCTTCACTACATTATTTACAATCTTTAACTCTTTACGTTCAAAATCTATGTTATTCCAGCAAAGCCCTCTTAACTCTCCAGATCTTAAACCACAATAATATAATAGTTCAAAAGTAACCTTATAAAGTAATGTATCTTCTACTGCTATAAATTTCTTGAATTCATCATGTGTATAAAACAACATTTCTTTATTCGCAGGAGAGTTAGGATCTCTAAAAGGAACTATTCTAGGATATACTTCATTAAAATTAAGTCCATACCATCTAGTAGCAAAATTAAGTAACGACTTTAATAATTTTTGAACATTATTTCTTGTAGCATCACTTAAGTCACATTCGATCATTTCCTTTCTCCACATACTGTAATGTGTTGAATTGAATTCATTAATCTTAATATTGTCCAAAGATTTAAGATGCTTATATCTCTCTATATAGGATCGAAGAGTATTATCCTTCACTCTACTTTCATTCTGATAATCGTAATAGCAATTATACAAATCTTTAAAAGTCATATCATAAGCTTTAATATTACCTCTTTGTAACAAAAAACTTTGTTCTGCTTCTATCGCTTCTCGCCTAGTTTTAAATTTAGAAGAAGTGTATTCCTTAACATCTCCTTGTAAAGTTTTATATCTTACACGGAAAACCCATCTTCTCCCATCTTTAGTTGGTTCTTTCTGTGCAACACTCATTTAATCGACACCCTCTTACTAATATCCATTGCCTTATCAACATCTATACCTAAATATTCTAAAGTCAACAAAGAAGGAATCACCTTACACTTAGAGCTTGGAATTCTCTTACCAGATTTCTTAACTTGCTCCTCTACTTCTCTTCTTATACCTATTGCAGTATCTCTACCACAATTACATAATTTCTTTATATCATCAGTATTCATCCATACTTTATCAATTAAACTACAAACATATTTATAATTCATAATGAACCTCCATTTCATAAAATTAAGTTAGGTTATACCGTCAGATATAGTTATTTGCAAGTAAACAAAACTATTCTGACGATACAATAAAACTTTTACTTTAATATAAGTAATCTAATAATGTACAATATGTTTCTAATAATTCAAAAACAATATCTCTAAAATCACACTTATCGTTAATCATATGTTGTATTTCATCTAAAATAGAAGAAACTTCTACAGTCTTACCATCATAAAAACTTATAGTATTATTAAATTCTTTTAATGCTTCTACTAATTCGTCTATACTTTGAGATATAACTAATAGACGAATAAAATCTTGTTCATATCCCATAATAAATCCTCCTTTACTACTAAAACTAACTAATCCCTTCTTCTTCTCCTACTACAAACCTCCTAAAAAATCACTTATGTGATTTTTAAGGTTTGAAATTGTTAATCTTGTTAACTTTATTATCCTTATTATTAGTAGAGGGTTTTACCGCTGTTGCAAACTGCCTGTCAGTTTTACCAAATATGGCACAGCTAATCACAATCATTATCAAAAGTGACTTTAAGCATTTCTTCATAATATTTCATGACATATTCACCATAATTCTTAGGTGGATGCTTCTTAAACTTTAACATAAAATTATTAATACCTTTCTCATTTATTCCTACATTGTCAAGAGAATAATAGGTTCCATTTTGCTCTATTATGTTATTATTAATCATAAACATCACTATAGAATATATCGAAGAGTATCCTACTCCATATTCGAAAAAATAAGGTAGTATCATATTAGGATGTCTTCCTTTGCTTAATAGAAACTCAAATGATTTACCTTTATTAACTTTCTCAATTCCTAAAAAGCAATCTCTAAATTTCCTTGAAATATTATTAGACTCACTAATAGAACGAATCTCAATAACATACTTAGATTCATTAATTAATGATTTAGGACCTCCTATCTTAGTACGAGTCCCTTTATTCTTTCCATACATCTGTATAGTATTCTTATACTGATTAGTCATTAACACCGCTATCTTTTTTTTAATTGATAAAACTGCTAACTTCTTTACAAGTATAGATAGTGGTTTGCTATTGTAACCAGAATTACCATTGTCAGATTTAATTGCTTTGCTATTTGTAATCAAATAACCACTATTCATTAAACTAGCAATAGAATCTATTATGATTAGAGATATCTCATCAGTAGAAATAAACTTATCTAATAAATTCTCCACTTTATTAAAGTCTGCCTCAAAATAGCAAAAAAACTGTTTATCTTTAAACTCTAATAAATTCATGTTCTGTAAATCAACAGTAGTTATATCTCCTTTAGTATTGATAAAAAGAACATTTTTCCCTTGAGTGCAGTACGAATAGGCAATTTGTAATGCTAATGTAGTTTTCCCAGTTGAATGTTCACCAACTAACTGAGTGATACCACACTCTAATCCACCATCAAGTAAAATATCAAGTGGCTCTATTCCTGTAGAAAAAGATAAATTATCTTCTGAATAATCTTTCTTAATCTCTTCTGCAATTTTTAATAACTTATTCATATAATTCCTTTCTTTAATCTCATAAAAACTAAACAACTTTAAACGGATCAAAATCAATAGATTTTACCTGTGCTTCTAAATCTTTACTAGTTTCTGTTGAACATCCCATGAGCTCATCCATAGTATAATCATCTCTATGTTGAATAATATCTCCAACTTGATAATACTTACCATCAGCAAAAACATTGATAGTACTTTGTGGAAGTTGTGAACCTCTCAGTTTAACTGCCCCTACGGCAAGCGATTTAACAAACTGCATACCTACATCAGTATATACAGAAATAATATAAGAAGAAGCTCTTATAACCTCAGAAGCTTCAGCAACATGAGTTGCTAAATACATACCATTATGTTTAGATGCATAGTTAGTACCATCTCTATTAGCTTGTGATAATAGAATAACTGCTATACTTCTCTTCTCATGTAGCCACGAAAGACACTGCTGTCTAAAAAAGGAAACATACATATTAATGACATTAGTAGGATCCATAGATTCAACAGCAAACTTGATAAGTTGAATATGATCTACAACTAATAAATCAATACCATGTCCTGATTGTTCTTGAGCAAGAGCATCTACTTCTCTAAATTTATCTTCTAAAGTCTGTAAAGAGTAATTCCATAAATCTCCTTCACCAACTATATAAAGATTACCCTCTAAATTTTTGAAGTAAGGTATAACCTCATTAAAAAGTATATCTTTATC
The DNA here is from genome assembly GCA_900314225.1 of uncultured bacterium. GTDB lineage: Bacteria > Bacillota_I > Bacilli_A > RF39 > UBA660 > UBA3789. The sequence continues at coordinate 7,083 of OMUM01000062.1, forward strand.
TTTCTCTTCAAGTTTATGTTGTATGATATCTTGAGCAGGCAATTTTTTACCTAAATCTGTAGCCGCTCTAGATAACCACTTACAATAAAGTTGTAATGGTTGTTCCTCTAATGATAGATAAAGAACATTCTTACCTTCCTTAATTGCATTATACGCAATATTACTAGAATAAGTCGTCTTCATAGAACCTGAAGCACCTAAGATAGTACAAAGCTCTCCATTAGAGATACCTCCAGTTAGTTCATCTAAAGCAGGACATAAGAATGAAATACCTTTTCCTAAATTATAATTCTCATAGTCTACATTAAAAGTATCAACTACAGATTTATATATTCCATTTTTATTATCAGCAAAAGAAAGTAATCTAATTAATTGTCTGTAAAAAGAATCTCCTGTACCATCTCTAGCAACAATACCAAACAATTTATTAACTTCCTCATTAATACTACCTGTTCCAGACAATGACAATAATGTCTTAATCTGATTAACAAAAGAATCCTTGCTATAATTAGTAGAATCATTCACAAGATTCTTTAGCACCATTAACTCCTGATTAATACTGTTTTTCCCTACGTCATCTTTTTCCATTTAGTATCCTCCTTCTCAATGTAGAAACAACATGCTATAATCACTTGAAAGCATTCATTTCATAAAATATAATAGTCTGCAAAACTATAATAAGAGCTCTTGAGAATAGTATACTTAAACAGTTTCTTAAAAAACCAGTATTGATTTTGTAAGATTTTGTAAGAATAATGTTGTAAGCATATCCAAAATACTATATAATATACAAATCGGAAGGAATGACTATTATGCATAAACTATATGATAGTAATTACGGATATCTAGTGACTTATCCTTGTAACAACAGTAAAATTATCTTTCAAACTAAAAACAACATATTAATATGTTGTTCAAATTATAATAAGATCTTTAAGTTTACCAATTCTCTAGGATTTATTAATATGGTAAATAAAAGAGAGATCTATAATGATGTATTTCAATTAGGAAAAATCATATCAAAAGAATTAAAAGAATTAAAATATAATGGTTATAAAAAAGATAATATATCGTTATTCAATATTACTAATAAGGACATTATTGAATCAGAAGTAATCACTATAGGTATCACTGAATTTACACAAAAATAT
>OMUM01000117.1 GCA_900314225.1 uncultured bacterium
TAGTAGTCCAATGTCATATGAGATGGAATCCATTAATTATAAAAATATAAAAATTGTAGCAAATAACTTAAGCTCTTATTTAAAAGGTAAGGGATTAAGAATTAATTTAAATGGCAATGAAAAATTTGATAAAAGCAGATTTGGCGAAGATTATACTCTACTAAGTAGTTCTATAAAAGAAGAATTGACCTATATTCATTTGCATAATTCTGATCATAAAGATAGCGAAAAATGTAATGACATATTAGATGAGGTAAAAAAAATTATATCTTCTTTTCCAAATTTAAAATGTATTGATATTGGAGGGCATTTAGAAGATTTGAGCTTTAAAAATGGTATTGAATATTTGCAAGAAATTCGCAGCATCACACCAACACATATTGATATTATTGTTGAAGCAGGTGATTTTCTTTTTAAAGATTGTGGAAAATTATTTTGTGAAGTAATAGACGTAAGAGATAATAAAATGAGCCAAACTGTTACTTTGAATTTTTCTAAAATGGCAAATCAAAGATGGGCTTACCCCATTTATCATGAAGAAACAAAAAATGAACTTGTAGATACTGTTTTTTATGGCTGCTCATGTTGTGAAACAGATATTTATTTAGAAACTAAAGCAAGAAGATTAAAAAAAGGTGATAAGCTAATGTTTCAAAATATTAGCCCATATTCGTACCAATGGGATACTGAATTTAATGGTATCAATAAAATTAGGTATGACTTCAAAATTTAATATTATTTGTTTTGATTAAGTGGTATACTTGCTATCATAATTGTTATATATTTTTTTGATAAACGATATTAGATACTGGTTATTTTTAAATGGTATCTTTTTGAAACATTAAATATAAATTGAATAATTAAGTGTCCGGTTTGGACATAAAAAAAGATACATAGAATTACCTATGATACAATGTATGTGCGAACTAACATTGGAGGTAATAAACTATGCGTCTTTTAAATTATAACAAAAAACAAAAGAAATATAAACATATTGATAAATTAACAAAAGAAATTGTTGATGAATTTATAGAACAAGTATTGATTGGTGAAATAAATCCTGAAACTAACACAAGAGATATTGAAATAGAATTCAATTTAATTAGATTAGTTCCTTGTTTAAAGGAGTACTTGCCAGGCATTTCGAGAGTGTCTGTATATTAGAATGGAGATAAGTATGTCAAAAGAAGAGTATTTAAAACAAATTGAAAAATTCAAAATTAGTAAAAATTCTAAAAAACTTTTTATAGAACAAGTGAATTTGTTTTATGAATATAATAATCCAGATTATTTAAAATACAAACTAGGTGATAGTGTAAGATTATCTAAAAATAATCTAATTCATGGCTCAAGAGCTAAATTAACTGAATTAGAAATAATATCTAAGATTGGTTTAATATCTAGTGAGTTTTATTCTGATTTTAATTCTCAAAAGAAGAAACCATATGTAGTAGAACTATGGGATATAAAAGAAAATATAACTTTGAGAGATTGGATAAAGAAATATACTGGGGTAACGATTGATTACAAGAATAGAAATGGAGAAATATTTAAAAGTGAAATATGCTCATTTGATAATATAAAAAAATCAATTAATGAAACTAAAAATTATAGAGACTATATAATTTACCAAAATCAGGAACAAAGATTTTTACCTAATGATTATATAGATAATAATGTTGATTTAGCGTTTATAATTGAATTTGATGATAAAGATAAACTAATTGAAAACGATATTTTTAATATTAATTTTGATAAAAAAGTATTAAAAGATTTGTTACCTAAATGGTTTTATGAAAAATATATGAAAAATAGAAACTTTGATAATTATGAAACTGGTAGAGAAAAGGCTATAATATTTGGGATACCTATTTCAATGCTTAAAGGAATAATAGTATCAAGAAATAAAGAAAAGGATAATGAATATCTAAATGCACTTAGTACTTTATTTCCAAATTGCTTTATATGTAATTTAGATGGAAAAGTTATAAAAACCAAATAATGACTTAGATCTAATACGCAAACAACTATGTAGTTTCATAGCTAGGAAATATTCCTAATACTGAAACAAGGTTAGAGCACTTAGCACTGACACTGATACAACCCACGTTGAAGCAGTAGTAAAACTTGAAAAAAATATATTGTTTTAATTGAATACAATAAATATTATATGTTAAAATATACTAAAAGAATTAGATAAATAGAAGGTGATACTATGTTCTTAGTTCAATGTACTAATCAAGTTTTAAATAATATTTTTTATCCAATAAAGAATATTTTAAATATAATTATGATTATTTCACCAATACTTTTAATTATATCTTTATCTGTGACATTTTATAAATTAGTTATTAATCCAGAAGAAAAAAAGTTAATAAAAAATTTAAAAAATTCATTTATTGCTTTAGTAATAATTTTTTTAATTCCATTATTTGTAAATCTTGTTGTTGGAATAGTTGATGAGCAAACAGAAATTACAAGTTGCTACAAAAATGCTGTAAAACAGGATAATAATAGTGAGTATATTGATATATATAATAAAGATAAAAAGAAAGTTATTTATAGTATGGATGATTATAAAAATGGAGAAGATAAACCAAGTTCATTAGAATTTAGTAATGGTAGTGATACTGTTAAAGTTAAATTTACTGAAGAAACATTAAAAATTGTTGAAGCTCATTTAAATGATTTTAATTATAATAATTTTAGAACATTTATGAATAGTCATGGTGGAGCAGGTAATTATATTAAATCATTAGGTGGAGTATTTACTAAATATTATGGAAGTAATAAAAAAGTAACAACAGTTGCAGAACTTCAAGAAGTTAGTGAATATGTATTTGGATTAATGTATATTTATGGATTTGATTATTATAATGGTAATAGATATTGTAAATGGGGTGGAGGTTGTAGTGCCTCTTCTAAAGGATCAAGTGATGCCTTTTATCCAGGAGTAATGAAACATACTAGTGAAGGACTATCTGAAAGAAATGACTTTGATGCCTTAATTACAGGCAAAAATGAAACTAATATGACAACAAATTGTAATTGGACAGTAGATATGGTCTATGTAAAAGCAGGCTTATTCAAAAGCGGACATAGTGCTGGCTACAAAGGGACATGTAAAAGAATTATTACTGATGTTACTCAAACAAAAGTTGGTGATTTAATTCATTTTTTTAATACACCAATAAATAAGTTAGATAAAAATACATGGAATGGTTGGTATCATGTTGCATATGTCGGAGAAGTATATGATGATAAAGTCGTTGTATATGATGGAGGAAGCTATTTTACTACCAATAGAAATTTTAAATGGGAATTTAAAAAAAGTAACCAAACTAAAGTTATTCATGGATCAAGCAATTGGGTTATTTGTAGACCAGTTGACATAGGGTAGGAGACAAAAAGTGAAAAAAATTTATATGCGAGTAGACGGAATACATTGTAGTCATTGTATTGATACTATAACTAATTCATTATATAAAATTAAAAATATAAAGAATGTTAAAATAAATAAAAATATAGTAGAAATTACTTATAAATATAAATTATCCAAGGAAGAATTAATTAATAATATTTTAAATATAGATTATTATACTAATGAAGAATATATTAGTGAGAATAAAAAAGATATAGATAATAATATAAAACTAAAAGAATTTATATTTATAGTTGCAACTATCTTAATAATTAGTATTTTATTATATAAATTACTAGGATTTAATATTTTAAATATCATACCAAATATAGATAATAATATTACTTATGGTATGTTATTTATAACTGGTTTACTTACTAGTATTCATTGTATATCTATGTGTGGTGCAATATTTCTCACAACAATAGTTAATACTAAAAGGAGTATTAAAAAAGCTTTATTTTATAACTTAGGAAGAGTTATTTCTTATACAATTATTGGTTTTATTGTTGGACTAATAGGCTCTACATTTACTTTAAATGATACTTTAAATGGCATTGTTGTAATACTTGCAGGAATATTAATGCTTAGTATATCTTTTAGTATGTTAGGTCTAATTAATTTTAGAAAAATATTTAATTTTAATTTTAAAATTAGATCCCGTAATCCTTTAATTATTGGACTTTTAAATGGACTTATGCCATGTGGTCCAATCGATGCGATGAAAATATATGCTCTATCTACTGGTAGTCCAATAAGAGGAGCCATTTCTATGCTTTTATTTGGACTTGGAACAGTTCCTTTAATGTTAGCTGTTGGCTATATTTTTAATTTATTTAAAGGTAGAAAAAAAATAATTATTAATAAATTAGCTTCAACCTTAATCTTAATACTATCATTAATTATGTTAAATAGAGGTCTATTATATTTAAATATTGATATAAGTAGTTTGTTTAGAGAAAACTATGATAATTATTCTGTATCTAATATCGATGGAGATATTCAAACAGTAAAATTTAATCTAGATTATTCTAATTATCAAGATATTTTACTATTAGAAGGAATTAAAACTAAAATAATAATACATGTCTCTAGCGATAAACTAACTAGTTGCAATAATGAAATAGTAATAAAAGAATTTAATATAAAAAAGAAATTAAAAGTAGGAGATAATATTATTGAATTTACCCCTGATAAGGCAGGTGACTTTTCTATTACTTGTTGGATGAATATGATTCATAATAATTTAAAAGTTACATCTAATAAAACTTATTTTAATAAAAGAACAAAAGGAGATAAAATTCCTGTAAGACTAAAAACTCCTGCCTCAAGACCTGTAAAAGCAGTTACTAATAATGATGGAAATATTGTTATAAAAAAGAATAAAATAACAACTAAAGTTACTTATATAGATTATGTCTATGAAGATATTCATATCGGATTGATTGCTGTTAGAACAAGTGATAATAGAGTAATAGTTGTAGTAAATACCTGTACATCTTGTAATCCATCACCTCGAGCTTATTTTATTCAAGTAGGAGATTATTTAGAATGTCAAAATTGTGGTAATAAATTTAAAATAGATGAATTAGATAAAGTAAGTAGTGATGGATGTAATCCTATGCAAATAGAAAAAGTAGAGGAAAATGATAAAGAAATTATAATAAGTAAAGAATTCTTAAATAGTTTAAA
>OMUM01000205.1 GCA_900314225.1 uncultured bacterium
ATTACTTATACCATTAGTAATAGTAATATTAAAGTCATCAATAAAATTATAATAATAAGTATAAGTAAGTTCATCTAGTTTCTTTGTTTCATTATTTATTGTAAATGAAACATTATTATCAATTTTACTAAATTCTACATTTACTTTATCAGCATCACTTGCATAAACTTTAACTTCTGGTAATGGAGTAAATACTGCTACTTGTAAACTATTAAGTGATTCTGCCGAAACTATTCTACCTGCAGCAGATGGCATATCATTATAATATCTTCCATCTGGATAAGTCGAATTAGAACTAGGATACTTAGAACTTGATAATTTATCCCAAGTAAAGTTTCCATCAATTCCGATACTTGTATAACTTGATTTATTCTTAAGCATATCAATAGAATATAATTTTACATTAGACGGAACAGCACTTGATGTAACAACAACATTATTTGACTTATTACCAGCATAAAGTGCTAAATTATTAATTCTATCAGCATAATCATCATGTCCTCCAATAATATATCCAGGAAGACTAGATGAAGATACATCACAATCAACATAGTTATTATAAAAATGACCTATAAATAGCATTTTTTCTGCATATCCAATCAATCCACCAGCATAGTTTGAAGCAGTTACTGTTCCACCTTCAACTAAATCATTATATATACAAATCTTATAAGTTTGATCTGTTGTATTTAAGTTTGCAGCATATCCAAGAATACCTCCTGCAAAACTACCTGTTGCAGTAACTACAGAATTAGTAACAGCATATTGAATTGTATTAGAAACACTTTCATGTGTTCCAATAATTCCTCCAACTTTGTTACGACCAGTAATAGTAGTGTTGTAAACACCAGCTACAGAAACAGTTGCATAAGAAAGTTTTCCTTTTATTCCACCAACATTATCACCTTTTGATTCGATGACAGAGTCAACTACAGTTGATGAAGAAATTGTCCAACCACCAGTTCCTGTAATTCCTCCTACATTTGATGACTCTGTAGTAGTACCAATAACATGACCATTTGCAAAATAGGCATTACTAATATTTTCAGAATATCCTGCAATTCCTCCAATATCATAAGATTTTGCAGAAACAGTAGTATTTCTAACTCTAGGATTTCTTACATTACGAGAATAAGATTGTCCATACATTCCACCAACATATCTATATCCTAAAACATCACTATCAGTTATTGAACAATTACTTCCTGTAGCTTGTCCAAATAATCCTCCTACATACTGACTATTATTAGCACTAACATGAATATTATCACCATTTATATTAAATACAGTAGGATCATTTATCCAGTCAGAATATCCAATAAATCCTCCTACATAACTACTCTTTGCCGTAATATGAACATTACTTACATCGGCATCTTTAATATCAAAATATCTTGTACGACCAATAAATCCTCCTACAAAAGAATTACCACTTACATTTATATCATACATATGAATAGTACGAATATCCTGAGCAAAATTAAGAGCAATCATTCCAGTATAAGAAAGATTAGGTGCATTTACAGTAACACTTTCAAATTTAACATTTTCCATATTACCATTTAAATAATTAATAACACCTGAATAATTACCACTACCAGTATTAGTAATATTAATATTAGAAAAATTAACATCAGATATCCTAGCAGCAATTGTATCAATTAGACCTTGTCCTGCTTTATTAAACTTAACTGTAATATTACTTAGTGTATGACCACCATCAGTACCTTCAAGTCTATTTATATTAACATTAGTCTTAACATTAGTCTTACCACTAAAGTCAATATCTGCAATCAATCTATAGTTTTCAAACAAATCTGTACTTATATTCTGCCAATCTTCATATTTAGAAATATCCTTATAGAAAGATAAATCAATTTTAGCACCAAAACTTGCTTTTTTAGTCTGACCATTACTAACATATTCTACTTCATTAATTAAATAACTATCATAATAATGAATAGGTTTTGCAGTAACTTCATATATAGTCTCTCCATCTAAATTAACATTTTTATTAACAGAAATAATTTCCATATCATTAAAATTAATATTTTTAATTTCAAAATTATCAGGATTATTAATACTTAAGTTAATAATAGCATCATTTATTGTTTTACTAATAGTAATTTCTTTTATTTTAAAATCACTTGAATAAAATTCTATATCTTCCTGATTTGGAAGCAATTCATCACTATTCTTATAAGTTAATTTAGGTAAAACATTATGTCCATTTTTAGCAATCAACTTACTATAGTTAAACTCATCACCTAACTGAATTAAACTCTGATAATTTAATTCGTGTGTTAATTCTTCTGAAGTAATCAATATATCTCCATTAGCTTGTGTAGACACAAGTCCATTAAGTAATTGTCCACTCCAAGCATAATTTGAGTTTGCAGCAGTTCTATTACCAATAGTACGACCCTGATTATAATTAGTTTTACTACTAAATACATCGCCTACTACTAAAGTATTTGAAATATAATCATTTGTACTATATCCAACAACACCACCTAAAGAATCCTGTTGAGTATAAACATCAACTGCACTAAATACTCTTGAAATATATCCAGAATTATAACCAACAATTCCACCGACTTCAACAGTGTTAGTATTAAGCATACCTTCTGCATATGAGTTATAAACATATCCAAAATTATTTCTTCCAATAAATCCACCAACACCATAAGTTGCAAAAGCCTGAGTAACATTCATATCAAGTCCACGAACAAAACTATTTTCAATTATTGTAGTATTATTTTCTCCAATAAATCCACCAATACGTCCCTCGTAAGACTTATGTTTTTCATCTTTTATATAAACTTTTATATCAGTTACAGAACAGTCACTAATTGTCGAGCCATTAGTATAAGCCGCTATTCCACCTACTCTATAAGCACCATACAAAGTAACTCCTTTTAAATGAACATTTTCAACATCAGCCGACGACTGAACTCGTCCAATAAATCCAACATCAGTTGCATATGATAAATCACGATAATTCTCAACATACAAGTTTTTAATAGTACCACCAGTTAATTGATAAAAAATTGGATTACCACTTTCAATCCTTATATTAGAAATAGTATGATTATTACCATCAAACTTACCCGTAAAATTATTTATTGGAGTTATTGTCTTATTTATAAAATCAAGATCTGCATATAATTTATAATTCTCACTAGGTTTAGAAGCAATTTTATTAAATTCAGAAATATTGGTAATCTTTCGATATACATCAAAATCAATAATATTTTCTTTATCACTAAAAGTTCTTGAATATGAACTATTGGCTGCTGTCATATAAACTATCTTCCTAACACTATATTTAGAAACAAAAGTTGTAGGACTATATACTCTAAATACAAGTTTAGTTTTTCCATTAGACCAAGATTGACTAATGATTGATGTAGAAATATTAGCAATTTGAATATCTGTTATTTTTTCCCCTGCTGGGTTATTTAAAGTAACAGTAACATTTGCCTCTTCATCTCCATCCTCTACTTCATCAACAGTTAAAATATCAATTAAATCTGTATCAGTAACCTTAGGAAGTTCAATATAATCTTGCTTAGGCATTACACTAGGCCAATTTAATTGTGGATAATATCCATATTTAACAAAATCTTTAACATTAAAGGCACCTGAACTATTAAGAATCTTTTCTTGGAAATTTTCATCACGAAGAGATAACTTAGAAATTCTATTAGAGTAACTACCAGAATAGAATTCATCATCAGCATAATATAAATTCTTAGCATTAACTGTACCACTATAAATATTAGCATCATGTGATAACTGTCTAAAATTCTTTATAGAAGAATCTCCAGAAGTATATGAATAAGCATTTCTAATAACAGTTCTGTAAATACTAGGGAACATTGTACCAACTTCATTTTGATATCCAATATTTGATTGTACTTCATCAATTAGAACTGGAACAGTAGTAAACACGTTAGAAACATATGAGTTTTCACTAGCATATGAACCAAATCCACCTAAACGTCTAACATCAAGTGCAGTATTATCAAGTCCACGTCCATCTATAGGCTCTCCATATAAATAACCATTTCTTAAAGTACCATAATTATGATAACTACCAGCATTAACACCACGAGCACCATATAAAGGAACTTTTAAATGTATTGCAAAATTCTCTACAGTACCATAATTAAAATGACTAATAAAACTATTAACAACATTTTCTCTTTTATAAGATTGTTCAAGAGTAATTTTTAAATTAGTAATAGTACCATAATTGTAATAACATATACCATAAAAATCGCCATGTACTAAATCTTTATTATAATAATAATGAATATCCATATTCTTTAAAATACCCTTACTTCTTAAATTATAAATTAAAGAAGTCGATGTACTATTATTATTAGATGTTCTAAATAAAGGTCTAATTAATTTATGTCCCTGAAAATCTATTGTTCCATTAAACTCCGAAACATTTCCTGTAGAATCAGTAAAGTCTAAATCATCACTTACTAAATAGTTACCACTCGTGTGAATTGCAAAGAATTCTTTAACATTATGTATCGTTCTAATTTCATCTTCACTTGTAAATTCAACTTTATTTAAGTCATAAAACCTACCACGAATTCTAACACTAAGTCTAATTTCATAATTAGCAGACCTTTCAATTTCATGTTTATTAATAGCATCAACAACAGTACCACTATCATCCATTTTAAATGCTTCTGTATCTACTAAATTATCATTTTTATAATATCTTAAATAATAATTATAATCATCAGGTGTAATTTCATTTTTAGAATCAGTTACATTAGTAATAATAGTAGCCACATAATTATCTTTATCTTTATACTTCTCATAACT
>OMUM01000170.1 GCA_900314225.1 uncultured bacterium
AACATATTTAATTTATAAAGATAAACGATTATATTTATCAACAATACTTGATTTATATGATAGAAAAGTAGTTGCATATCAAATATCTAAATATAATAATTTAAATATAGTTTTAGACACATTAAATGAGGCAATAGCAAAAAGAAAAGATGTATCTGGTCTAATCCTTCATTCTGATCAAGGATTTCAGTATACATCTTATGAATACAAAGCTATCTGTAATTCTAATCAATGTCTAGAAAAGGAACCCCAATTGATGATTCACCAATGGAATCTTTTCATGGAATATTAAAGAAAGAAACTTTGTATAATAATGAAATATCTTCCATTCAAGAATATAAACTACTTGTAGAAGATTGGATACTATTCTACAATACTTATAGAATAAAATCAAAAAGTTCAAGAAATTAATCTTGAACTTACTTTTTTATTTTTGTGAACTATTTGGGGTTCACTTCATTTCAAATACTTTTTTTCAATATTATTGTTGTTGATTAATTGGATTTACTTGTGGAACTGCTGTAACAGGTGCAGCTTGAACTGGTTGCGGATTAATTGATGCAACTGATTGAATTACAGGTTCACTTGGTACAACTGGTTCTGGATTAGTAGCAACGGGAATTGTTGGAATTGTTTGTGTATTGGCCATTGGATCAGCTCCACCATATATTTGATGAGGTTCAGAATTTAAATTTAAATCCGTGACATTTGGGTTTGCTCCACCATAGATAACAGGTTCTGGTTGTAGATTAGATTGTACATTTTGATTAAAATCATTAATTGGTTGCTGTGTTTCTGGAATAACATTATTTTGTACATTATTATCTTGGAATGTAGGATTTTGAGGAGTAACCTCTGGTATTTGATTTGTATCTGGATTTGCTGTATATGATTGTTCTGGCATTGGTTGTGAAACTACTTGCTCAGGTATTGCCTGTTGAACCTCATTTGGTGCTGAAACAAATGGTTGCGGAGCAACTGGTTGTGGTTCAAAGGTTTGAGAAGCTGGTTGCACTGGATTGGGTATTGGTTGTTGCATCATTTGTTCTGGCATTACTGGTTGTTGGAATGACTGCTCTGGCATTGGTTGTTGCATCATTTGTTCTGGTATTACTGGTTGTTGGAATGATTGCTCTGGCATTGGTTGTTGCATCATTTGTTCTGGCATTACTGGTTGTTGGAATGATTGCTCTGGCATTGGTTGTTGCATCATTTGTTCTGGCATTACTGGTTGTTGGAATGATTGCTCTGGCATTGGTTGTTGCATCATTTGTTCTGGCATTACTGGTTGTTGGAATGATTGTTCTGGCATTGGTTGTTGCATCATTGGATCTTGAACAATTGGTTGAGCTGTAACACCACCAAAATTTGTAATATTGCCATTTGGCATAGGTATAGCTGATGGAGATTCTGTTTGAGAAATCGTATTCATATTAGTAGCAGGCATTGGTTGTGCTACTGTATTAGTCATTGGCTGTTGCATAGCTACATCTTGATTTGTATTTGTAGGGCTTGTCATCATTGGAGTGGAATTTTCTTCTTGCTTTGCTTCTTTAGCTTTCTTCTCCTTCTGAGATTTTTTACCTGTAATAATTAAAATAATTAATGCAATTATTAACAATATAACTCCTGCTGTAATAAATAATCCTGGAATTGTTGTAAACCAACTTAAATCAAAATTCATTTTATCTACTCCCTTTATTCTATAATCTAATATTATGATAACAAAAAAGATTTGCAATTGCAAACACTTTTATGATATATACATATTTTTACACTGTAAATAATGTCCAGTAGTTTTCTTTTGATGGCATTACTTTAAATTCTAGCTTTTCATGAGTAACAGGATGTTCAAATGATAAATAATACGAAAATAATGATATTTGTTTTTGATCTTGGACACCATATCTTTGATCACCTAGTAAATAGTGTCCTCGACTTGCAAACTGAACTCTTATTTGATGATGTCTACCTGTTTTTAAAGTTATTGATACTAAGCTACAATCAAATTTTTTATTATAAGCAATTAATTCATAATCAAGAATTGCTTTCTTTCCTTCTTTAGAAATACAACTATTACCAGATTTATCTTTAGAAATAAAATCAATTAATTCTTCTTTTTCTTTTACCTTTCCGTGTACAATTGCTAAATATTTTTTAATAACTTTATGTTCATTAAATGCCTTACTAAGTCTTGAAGCAGCTTTACTACTTCTAGCAAATACCATGATTCCTCCAACTGGTCTATCTAATCGATGAACTAAGCCTAGATAAACATTTCCAGGTTTATGATATTTTATTTTTAAATATTCTTTTATATCATCCATAATAGACTTATCTTTAGTAGCATCCCCTTGACTTAAAACATTGTATGGTTTAATAACAACTATAATATGATTATCTTCATATAATATTTTTAATTTATTCATTAGATTCCCACTTTCCATATATACCACATGGTAATACTAAATCACTATTTGTAATAGGAAGTCCTATTTCACCACAACTAATTTTCCCACTATACTTTTTATTTATTGTTGTCTTTAAGATATTTGATAATACGACTGAACTTAAACCGGTAGTATATGAATTAATTAAGAAGAATAGAGGATTGTCTGATAATATTTCACTACATAGATTAACTAAATAATTTAGATTCTTTTCTATATCCCAAACTTCTCCATTTGATCCTCTACCATAACTAGGGGGATCCATTATAATTGCATCGTATTTATTACCACGTCTTATTTCTCTCTGGACGAATTTAACTACATCATCTACTATATATCTTACTTTAGTAGTGTCTAAATTACTACTGCTAACATTTTCTTTACACCAATCTACCATACCTCGTGAAGAATCAACATGAGTAACGTGTGCCCCAGCTGACATGCAGGCAATGGTTGCTCCTCCAGTATAGGCAAATAGATTTAAGACTTTAATATTTCTATTACTATTTTTTATTTTAGAAATCATATAGTCCCAATTAGTGGCTTGTTCAGGAAATAAACCTGTATGCTTAAATCCCATTTGTTTTATATTAAAAGTCAAATTTTTATATTTTATATTCCAACTATTAGGAATACTTTTTAAATTTTCCCAATGTCCTCCACCTTTATTACTTCTATAATAAATAGCAGTTATTTTATCATGATATTTATCTAATAAATTACCATTATTCCATATTATTTGCGGATCTGGTCTAAGTAAATAATAATTACCCCATCTTTCCAATTTTTCTCCATTAGAGCAATCAATTAATTCATAATCAATCCAATTACTACTAAGATTCATATTACCACCTCAAAATCTCATTAAGTATACCATAACTTGAAAAAGAAAAAAAGGCTGTAGCCTCTTAATTATTAACAGTAAATATTCTATGATAGTCAGTTATTAAAGTATTACCATTATAAACTATGATTCTATCAGAATATTCATTTAATGTTTTGTCTTCTTTCATTTCATATGTACATGTAACATCTGCATATTTACTACAATTTTCACCATTAGATACATACATTCTATAAATTTTATTATTTGTTTTTACAAAGGTATTTGTTGAATTACCAGCATAATTAAAATCAATTATTTTTCCACCATAATCTTCTTGGTTATATGCAATTGTACTGCTTGTAATAGCTGGAGGAGAATTTCTGTCAGCTTGAGTTACTATATAACCATAAACATTACCATCAGTTTTTAATACATAATATAAACCTGTACTACTATCTCCTGTAACAACTTTTATTACATCGTCACCTTTTAATAATAAATCATAAATATAATAACTATTATCAGTTGCCGTTACTTCACTATATTGGGTAACATTATTTTGACTTGTTAAATAATAATATTTATTATCAGTTCCCTTTATTATTGATTCATCCATAATAGCTTTTACTGTAATATTGGTATCTGCTTTTTTACAATTTTGATCATTAGCATAAGTTTGTCCAAGAGAAACTTCATATATTTTTCCACTTGTATCTATAATGTTTGATGATGTCAAATATTTTATTTTTAAATAACTTGTATCTTCTTTGTCAGCTGGGAAAAAATATTTACAACTAAATTCATTTCCATAGTTAAAGCCATCATGGCGAATATCTCTAGTTACATCACCATCACAAGCTGTACATAAAATAATACTTCCTAATAAAACAAATAATAAT